>JAITAR010000070.1 GCA_031284025.1 Rickettsiales bacterium
AACCTGGGTTGTTCCCATCACACAGCAATTATCTTTTACAACCGTGCTAGTCTAATTTCTCTGCCTCTGCCATTTCTACGACTAATCCAGTCTAGGAATTGGCTGGTGGAATTTTCCTCTTGAATTTTCCTATTTTATTATAGTCCTACTACGGATATCTGCTGTCTCTATCAAAGCTCTCCCCGGTGAAAAAGTGTTGAAAAATTAGATTAGATTCTTAACCTCCAATCAGGTTTGATTTTTTTTCTATAAAAAGGGAATGCTATGAGTACACAGGGTGCAGTTGTTATATGTGTAGCGCTGGTGTGTGTTACTGCCTTTATAATTGCAGGAATGGTAAGTGGTATAAGCTATTTTGCCATCGGAAGAGAAGTGGTTGATAACAAATCTACGGATAAATAGGGGATCATTCTCATTTTTCGCTTTGCCTTCCTGATTATCGAATTTTCTACACCTGCTTTTATTTCTTCTCTGGAAAACTGGAGGGATATGCCTGAGGAGGTGAAGGTCATGTGGCGGCTAGTGCCGGGTCCGGCCAGCCAAGTCTGCTTTATGCAGTAGAAGGGTCTCGATGCTTACCATTCTTTTGGCATCGGTAGGTTTTGTGTGGTCAAAACCCATAAGATGTAGGATGCCGTGGGTGGTCAGATGTGCTAGATGGTCTCTGAAAGATTTGCCCTGTCTGCTGCTTTCATTCTTCAGAGTCTCCAGTGATATTACAATGTCTCCAAGCAGCATGCATTTTTCCTTTCCAAAATATTTCCCAAATTCTTTTTCATAGATGGGGAATGATAGCACATCTGTGGGCCTGTCTATGTGTCTATATTTCCTATTAAGACTGCTGATTTTTCTGTCATTGGTTAGCATAATCGTCATCTCGAGAATTGTACCTTTTCTAGTGTCAAAACCCAGCAATTTCACCAGAGAAGACAAAATCTTTTTTGCTAAAGCTTCCAGATCGGCTATTTCTATAAATTTTGTCCATCTTTTGTCCTCTACGAGAAACTCTATTTTCACCGTATTCACAAGTTTACCATCTAATCACTGCACTTCCCCAGGTTATACCGCCACCGACAGCACACAAAACTACTGTATTGCCTTTCTCTATTCCTTGGCCATGGTCAAGGATATAGTCCATTGCTAGAGGAATAGAGGCACTGGATGTATTTCCGTGCATAGCTAGAGTGCTTACCATTTTCTCGCTGGGCAAATTCAGTCTGCTAGCCATACTGTTGATAAGTCTTTGATTTGCCTGGTGTGGTATCAGAAAATCTATGTCATCGATAGTCAAGTTGCATTTTTCGAGATTTTCAACTAGGCAATCGTACATTTTGCCTACCGCTATTCTGAATACCTCCTTACCTTGCATTTCTATGAAGCCAGCTTTTCCATTCAAGGATACTCCACCACTAGTCCTCAAAATATTGGAATATCTCCCATTACAGTATAGATTTGTGGCTATTATTCCACTGCTGTCATCCGAACTGGGTCCTAGCAACAGAGCTCCGGCTCCGTCTCCGAAGAGTATGCAGGTGTTTCTATCTTTCCAATCTACAATTCTAGACATAGTTTCGGCACCTACTACTAAAACATTTTTTGCCTTACCCAGTTTTACCATAGAATCAGCCATATCCAAAGCGTATAAAAAACCGCAGCAGACGGCCTGCACATCGAATGCACAGCAATCATTGGTCATGTCTAGTTTACCATGAAGGATAGAGGCACAGGATGGAAAGGTTCTATCGGGAGTCGTTGTAGCAAATACTATGGCGTCAATGTCATTTACAGCTATGTCGACTTTTTCCAACAATTTCTGTACTGCCCTCACAGCTAGATCCGTTGTAAATTCACCATCGGATGCTATGTGTCGCTCGACTATACCAGTTCTCTCTCTTATCCACTCATCGCTCGTGTTAACTATGGATTCCAAATACCCGTTATCATAGACTTTTTCTGGTAAATAACTGCTAACTGCAACGATCTTAGAATTTAGCATGGAACTTCTTAGTTTAGTTGATAAAATTCTATCAGTCTGTAGCACCTCCAGCCATGGGTGGTGACATAAGGCTAATAATTTTGGTGTTTATATTATTTCTAATCAATTTTAGAGTATTTTCTATAGAAAAATAAAATGCCATCTCGTTGGCATTGCCATGGCTTTTCACCGAGATTCCATTTAACCCTATAAACATAGCTCCATTATGAATTTCCGGGTCTATCCTACTTTTAAATGTTTTCAACGATCTATACATGAGAAGACAGGCAAGTTTCGATAGTAGCGATCCTGATAGGATTTCTTTTAAATTTGTGGTTAAAAATTTGGCAGCGCCCTCTATCGTCTTTAGAGCAACATTTCCAGTGAATCCATCGGTTACCACCACATCAACAACACTGTTGAATATGTCGCCTCCTTCGATAAATCCATAGAAATTATCTCCCAGGGAACTTTCCCTTAGCAAAACTGCTGCCTGTTTTACCACATCGTTGCCCTTAAGATTTTCAGAACCCACATTCAGCAGTCCTATTTTTGGATTTTCTTTGCCAGTTATAGCGCCATAGAATATGCTACCCATCACAGCGAATTGATACAAATTTTCGGCGTTACAGTCTATATTTGCCCCCATGTCAAGGAGAGCCACCACGCCATTATCTATAGTGGGCAACATTTGTATCAGAGCTGGTCTATCTATATCCGGTAATGACCTTAGAAGTAACTTAGACATTGCCATCAGCGCACCAGTGTTACCTGCCGATATGTTAGCATCCGCCTGCTTTTGCTTTACGGCCTCTATGGCTAACCACATGCTAGAACCCTTCCCTTGTCTCAGGGCTACCGAAGGTTTCTCTTCGCTAGATATTTTTCTATCTGTGTGCACCACAGTACATTTTCCTAGAGGTATTTTATACTCGCCAATGCCACTGTTCAGCTGTTCACCGTCACCAAAAAGTATAAACCTGACGTTCGCATCCGGGTTCCTTCTGAGGAAGGTAGAAATACCTCCAATCTGAGCCTTTGGGTAATTGTCTCCTCCCAAACAGTCGATCGCAATTGTAACTTCAGAATTTTTCATGAAAGCTATTCTCCAGTCTCGTCATCTTTCTTCTTCCTGGGTTTATCTTCTATAACCTTTCTACCTCTATAGTGCCCGTCCAGAGATATGTGGTGCTGTAGCTGGTATTCACCAGTTTCACTGTTCGTAACAACATTGGGAACCTCGATTCTGTAAGTTCCATTCCCGCCCCTTCTCATACCTCTTTTCGAGGGCGATGTCTTTTTCTTTGGTACTGCCATAGTGTATTTTTAAAAATTCGGACGGATTGTACTACGGTTTTTTAAAAAAACAAGAAACTAATGTTGGCAAAGCCTGCATTAGTTTTGGAACCACCTAACGTCAGTTGTAGACAATGGCCAAAGTTTTCCACTATAATCTACCAAGCGGCAATGGAAGGCTATGGTGAAACATTTCTATAGTATTTTCAATTAAAAATGTGAAAGGTGATAGCAATTTAAATTATAAAGACTAATTATCCTGAAGAGGACAGCGATTAATTAATGGTTTGACATCGACCATCATTTCGGCTGGCAACGGTCACCGCTACAAGAGGCGACGCTTAGCCTATAGATATTTCTGATTTTTGCGTGAAAACAGCAGGGCAGGCACCCTGCTGCTTGCTTTAGCTAGAAAGATTGAGGTTACTGTGGCTAATTTCAACTAAAAAATAATAAATAGTCTTTTTTTATGGCTAACCAACCTATATGGCAAGTGACTCAGTTCAAAAGAGGTCCAAGGTATCTTAAACAGAGTACTTGATGATAAAAATAATCATTTACAATTAATAAAAAGCATTTATTCTACAATCATACTTTGTATTTGTTTTTACCATGAAAATTCTAAGAAAAAAGAAAATTAGCGATTGGCGAGTGAGTTTTGTTTTCTATTCTGGCCTAGTAGCGGTGGTGGCTCTATTTGGTACTGTGAAAATAGCTAGAGTCGAGGCTATCACAGCAAATAATTTTGTTGATTTAAAGAACGCCGTTGGCGATACAAATGAAAAAAATATAGATATAAAAGAAGACATACCTTTCATCGATGTAATAGTAATTAATCGCAACAATCTGATCATTTCTGGATCTAAGGAAGGAGAGTTAGCCAAATTTAATGGAAATTTGGGAAAGAGATTTTTTCTACTTGAAAAAAATTCAAAAATTGAACTGAAAAATCTTCATTTTAACAATGGAGGCACCAACACGGTAAAAAATCTCTTTAAACTTTTTGAGAGTGACCGAAATGAAGGTGGTGGAGCTATCAGTCTCAACAATGGAACAGGAATCATTCTAGAAAATGTTGTCCTGGAGAACAATAAAAATATATACATTGGAGGAGCTATTAGTTCTTGTGGGAAGGATAATAACATAAATACTCTAGTTCTCAGAAAAACTACATTTTATAATAATGAAAGTTTTGGAACTGGCTCTGAAGATGGTGGTGGCGCGATCTACGCTGGATCTTCAAATATAACTTTTGCCGGAGAGACAAAATTCATAAAAAACATTTCTTCTGGCAATGGAGGAGCCATCTATTCTGACGGAACAGTCACAGAAGTTTCAGACGAAGGTATAGTTTCAAATAATATAAACATTCTAACTTTCGATGGAAAAACTACCTTTGACGGCAACGAAAGCGGAGGAATAGGAACCAAAAAAGGCGGCGGCGGCGCAATCTACGCCAGATCTTCAAAGATAATTTTTGGCGAAGATACAGAGTTCATAGGAAATACTTCCTCCGCCAACGGAGGAGCTATCTGCACCTGCGGAAAGGAGAAGGATATTGAAGATGTTAATGTAGAAAAGTCAAATGAACAAGAGCCGGATACTTCAGAACTGAATACTCTAGAGTTCAAAGGAAAAGCTATCTTCAAAGAGAATAAAATTAATGACGAATTAGATGGCGGAGCTATCTACGCTTTTCGTTCATTGTTAATCTTCAGAAAGCTGGCAATTTTTGAAAAAAATAGCAACAAAAGTGATGACGGTGATGGTGGTGCCATCTATGCCTTTGACAGTGTGTCTATAGAATTCAACAATGGTCTTCAGCTAGTTAATAATGTTACGAAGGCCACAGATAGTGGAGCCATATACATGTATGGTCTAAACAGTGATAGACTGGTTACCATAACGATAGTGCAGAAAAATCCAGCTGTACCAACGGAGTTTAGCGGAAACAGATCAATGGATGGTAGACAGTGCGCTATTTACATGAGAGAATATTCGCGATTAAATTTTATCATAGAGGAAAATAACAATGTCGATATTTTCGATACCATATGCGGTGGAGGAAAATTGGATAATGATAATCTCGTAACTGTGGATGGCATAGGTTGGTTTAATCTGAGAAGAGGTGGTTTCATAGAAAATGTTAGTCTCGTCAACAAAGGGAATATAGCTTTGATAGGTGGAGCCAACGAACTGAATCTAATTGATTTTACAAATTCTGGCACAGTTAAATTTGAAATATTTTCCGATGGAAGATGCGCAAAAATCAAAGCAGACAGTATGACTCTAAATGCTGGAACCACTTTGGAAGTAGTGGCAACCAAAGGACAGTACAAAGCAGGAAAAAGCTATGACATTTTGATCGTAAATAAAAAAGAAGGAGAAAACAAGAATATTACAATAAATGATCTTAAAAATATTAGTTTAAGATCTTTTCAAGAAAATCTGAAAATCAAAGAAGATTTTTCTGAAAATGGAAGAATCTACAGAATAGTAGTTGAAGAGGACATTAACATAAAAGATAATCCAGTGGGGACAAATCTATTTTTCTATCTGGGTGCGCTGGATAGTAATCAGCAAAATGTAGACGATGTTCTAACGGACATCTATCTCAGAAATCCAAACGACAAAAAACTAAATGTTATGCTAAACCACACTGAGGAACTTGGCAATCACGAAGACATAAAAGAAACTCTAAGTCAAATGTCTCCCCAGCTGTTAGCTGATGTCATAGGCAGTGATCTCATAGATATCGCTAGACAACAGGTGAAAAGAGACATAGATAGTCGTCTGAGCTACAGAAGTAGCAAACTAGCCAATGGAATGGAAGACAGCACTATTGGCTTTACAATGGGAACTATTTTACATTTGAAAAGGATTACTTTGGACTTCTATGGAACCATAGACAGCCATTTTCTTAAGGGGAATCAGGGTAACGAAGCTAAAATCACCAAAGGAGCTGTAATTTTTCGGCTATCGGCGAAAATTATCGGCGAATTGAACCTGGCCGCTAATCTGTCCTACGGGATAAACAACCACACAGTGGGTAGAAACATAGAAAAACTAAATGAGATCGCAAAGTCCAATTTTTCAACAAATACATTCGCTATAGTCACGGCGATGGAGAGAGAATTTAGAATAAGCTACCTAATATTCGCTCCTTCTCTATCATTGCGGGCCTCTCTGCTAACCCATGGCCGATTTAGCGAAAAAAATGCAGGAATTTTAAATTTGACGGTGGATAGCGGCAGCTATCGTATGTTAACTGGCAGTTTAAATCTGACTGTAGCTATAAATTTGGCTAGGTTTAGACCATTTATTGTCCTAGGCACTAGTTATCTCCTAGAGTATAGTAGTCCAGAAATTTCAGCTAGTTTTGGAGAGTATCCAAGTTCTATTAAACTTAAAAGCAGAGGAGTAGAATCCGGTAGGCTATTTGGTTCTATGTCTCTAGGCTTTGAATACAAACTAGCTCATGGTCTGTCTTTTTCTCTGCTGGGCGACTGTCAGGTCGCTGGCAACTATAGATCACTCGCCATCGGTGTCGCTGTAGGATATCTCTTCTAGAGTTATCCAAATTTATCTTACAGTAATTTCTTCATTTTCTTAGTGAAATGAGGAAGTCAGGAGAATAGATAAACTTTCTTCCCCCAATGGAACGTCCTGGAACGCCCCAGCCCCGAATGGATCCCGGAGGGAGTTGTCCCACATTCGTTGCCGCCGGAAATTTTTCAGCCCCGTATGCCTAAACCGTGAACAGAAATCAGAAAAAGGGATTTTAAAACACACGACCAGCGGCAAGGTCCCAAAAGCAACCAACGAATACGGGACAACCCCCTCCGAATCGAGTCCATCGCTATCTCTAGGATGTACCCTGTACCCGTGGGAGAAAAACTTGATAGCGAATGACGTCTATTTATTTTTCTAAATTAAGCAGAAACATGTCCTTCAGGGTTCGTGCTAAATCCTCAACCTGTTTCGTATCATCTGGAATAACTAAAACGGTATTGCTTCCCGCTATAGTTGCTAGTACATTTCGTACATTCCTCTCGTCTATCATCTGCCCAATTAGATTGGCAGCCCTATTGTAGGTCTTTATTGTCACATTGTAACCATTATGTTCCACCGCTGTGACCAAATTCTTAACCCAGTTCCCTATCTCTATAGGCTTATTGTGTATGATGTAGTAGGTATCCTTATTCTCATCCACAATCTTAACTGTATTTAACTTCTTTAGTATTCTAGAAATATTTGACTGGGTGGTATTATAACCCTTCTTCGAAAGAATCTCTGTCAACTCATATTGAGTCTTGATTTTACTGGTTTGTATAAGATTCTTAATAATGAATTCTAACTTCATAGGCTTCCTATTCAGAAAATAATTAATAATTCCTTCCTCCTCCCGTGAGGCAACATGCGTCTTCTCGCAGGAATGAAACTTACTAAAAGTATAAATATTATACTCACTATTTTTTAAAAGTAAATAGTACTTTTAAGAAATTGTGAAATATTTTTAGAATCAGATTAATGGGTAAAACAAAAGATAATTTTAAAATATTGTTCAATGTAGTGTTCTAACTAAATCAATTTTCAGCTAATTTTTTAAAAATAATGAAAAAAAATTTAAAGTAAATTTGAAGGTAAAATCCACAAAATATTGAAAAATATCGAAAATTACATAGATATTTAGTTTTCTTTTTACAGTAGATTTAGGATTATTGTGAAAAGTGTTTTGGAAAAATGACGTAGAGCCCTCCGGGAAAACAACAAATTAAGAACTTCGGCGGTGGAAACTAATCATATTCTGACAATTCCATGGGTATCGGCTATTGAATTTTTAGCTAGTGACCGCAAAATAGCCACTGACGATGAGGTTTTAGAAAAGCAATGGCGAATGCGATCATTTGTTCTACTCTATTATTTTTCAATATAACAAACTGTTACTATGGCTAGTGACCAAAAAGAAAATGAGCTTTTAGATATCGGAGACACAGACCAAAGATGCCTGGGGGTTGTTCTTGCCGGTTTACCGAACGCTGGCAAATCTAGTCTTTTCAATATAATGGTCGGAGAGAAGTTATCTATAGTGACTCCCAAAGAGCAGACCACGAGAGACATAATTATGGGCGCCATGGTAGATAAAACTAGGCAATTAGTTTTCATTGATAGTCCAGGTATTTTCATTCCCAGAAAGAGTCGTTCTCTGGAAAGGAAAATAGTAAAAAATGCCTGGAAAGGTCTGCTGGCTGCCGATATCGCTTGCATAGTGATTGACAGTACCGCCGCCATTTCCGAAAATCTAAGGACCACCGTCAGAGATATAACCAGAAAGCAAGAGAAAATAATTTTTACTCTAAACAAGGTAGATTTGGTTAAGAAGGGAAAATTGCTGACAATGGCTGCTGAACTCAGCACTCTGTGGCCAAAATTTCTGGAAATTTTTATGATTTCGACAGTAACTGGCGAAAATGTGAATAAATTAAAAGAATACCTTCTGGCCATTGCACCAAAGAGGCCTTGGCTGTTTGCTGAAGACGAAATCACGAATGTTTCTGAAAAATTTATAGCCTCCGAGATGACGAGAGAAAAATTATTCTTAAGTCTTCGGCGGGATTTGCCCTACTCTGTGGATGTGGTAACTGACAGCTGGGAAAATTTTGATAACGGAAGTATAAGAATAAGACAGACGATACGAGTTTTGAAGGATAGTCAAAAGTCCATAGTGTTAGGAAAAGCCGGATCCACACTGAAAAATATCAACATCGCTGCAAGAAAAGATATGGAAAGTTTTTTCGGTACAAAAATTCATCTTTTTATCTTTGTTCGTTCGATGGATACTTGGCTAGATGAAAAATTCTAGTGCTTTCAATATATCAATAAACGTTCCCCCTTGCGTTACTATTCTCACAGCCATTTTGTATCTTCTTTTCCCCTGTTCTTTGCCTATTGTTTTTACCTTCCCCTGATTTTCGTATTTCTGAGAAACTAGGATTTCTAAGGTCTTGCCTGCTCCTATTATTTCCTCTACTCTTGTTTTCCTCTGCTTCTTTTTGCTTTTTTTCCTTTAAAGATTTTATACTTGCTTTTACAGTTTCAGTGAGACTTTTCACTTCCTCAGAATCGATCTCACAACCTTCATTCAAATTTTTTTCTAATTTTTTAAATCCTTCCAATACTTTTTCATTATTTGCAGCAAGTATTTCAGGTGTTGTGATATCTTCTCTTTCGCTATAAAATGCTTTTATAAGCTCTTCACATGCATTTTTATTTTCACTAGCATCTAATACTTTAGTATTCGCGAATTCATCAATAACATACGGTGAATTATCCGCTGGATTACTCTCATCAATACCATTCGGGAAATTCTCCATTATTGCAGAATCAATTATATCATTCGGTAAACACTTTCTTAAATTTTCTATTACAGAATTAAACATAAGTGTATCATTAAATTTAGCATTCAAATCCGCTAAATATTCAGTATCATTATTATTTTCATCTTCGTAAGAAACCCCCGCTATTGTTTCTGACGAAATCTTGTTTGATCTTTCAAACAGTTTGGATATATTAATAATATTTTCTTGCTTAAAATAAGCATCTTCTGCGTCTTTTGATTTAGATTTATTAATTAATTCAGCTTTCGCTTTCGCTTCAATTGCCTGTAGTGATTCATTTTCTTTGGTTAAACGACTAGTCAGTTCATTCATTAACAACTTCTTGTGTTCTTCGAATTCTTCTTTCTTTCTCTTTTCTTCTTCTCTTTTTTTTATAGCAGATCCCATTTCATTTATTTTATTTCCTATGCCTGGCATTCTATTGTCTTTCCCATTCTTCCCAAGATTTTCGAATTTTTCTTTTGCCTTTTTAAAATCTTCTGTAAAGTTTTTTATTTCTTCAACTTCTTTTTTATCAAGTTCACACAATTCCAATTTATCGCTTTTTATTAGCTCATTAATTTTCATTAACCTATCAATTTCTTGACCAAGAACACCTATTTCATCTATTTGTTTATTTTTTGCAGTAGTTTTTGGAGCTTCACTATTTTTTATTTGCTTCTGTTTTTTCGGATCTATCTCATTTCCTTTCTTTGGAAACCCTGCTTCCCCTTTGATTCCGAAGAATCTTTCTTTTTCTAGATGCCTTGCTTCTGGATGCTTTGCTTCCACTTCAATTCCGGAGAATAAATTTGCTGCTCTTTTTTTTTGCTTTTTTTCCTCTAAAGATTTTATACTTGCTTTTACATCTCCAGTAAGATCTTGCACCTTACTAATACATTCTTTTTTAAAAGATTCAAAATCTTTCTCATTACTAATAATAATGTTTTTTTCCAAATTTTTTTCTAATTCTTTAAATCCTTTTAATACTTTTTCATTATTTGCAGCAAGTATTTCAGGTGTTGTGACATCTTTTTTTCCAACATAAAACGCTTCCATAAGCTTTTTAAATTCAATTTTCATAAGCTTATATATTGACGAATAAACAACCTGTGTATATTTAGCAAGTCGTCTGTTACCAGATTTCTCTATCGCTGCCGAGCAATTTTCGAGCAAATTAACATTTAATTTTTTAAACAGCTCATATATATTAATACTATCTTCTTGCTCAAAATAAGCTTTTTCTACATCCTTTGATTTAGATTCACCAATTAATTTAATTTTCGCTTTTATTTCAAATGTATTTAGCGATTTATTTTCTTTGTCTAACTGACTAGTCAGTTCTTTAATTAACAACTTCTTGTAGTCTCTTAAACTCTCAGTCACACTAACCCCCTTCCCCGTGTTTGTTCCGATAGCATATTTTCCCTTTTTGATATGCTGTCCTCTAATAAAAATCTCATTAAATTCCTTTTTGCCAATTTGATAGCTGCATTTTCATTTTACGCTATATTTAGCAAAAATATAGAATATTACCAATATAAATATTGGAGTGAAATATACAAGTCAATATATTTATGTTTAATCAAATTCATCTCTTTCTCTTTGTTTGCTCGATGGACAATTAGCTAGAGGAAAAATTCCAGTAGTGCTGCAGCCCCTCCTTTGGAGCATGAGTTCGTAGCGGGAGGGGTATTTCAATTCTATTTCCCCATAGACACTGGTTCATTATTTTGTTTTGCTATTTTATTTCTGAAATAATTGCTTTCAATTTCCTTTTTCATTTCACTTTTTATTTTAGATTTATTGCCCTCTATACAGTTGCGGAATTTCTCTTCCAATTCAGAAAATTTTTCTTTCTTTTCCCCATAAAATTTCTTATCTTTTGCAATAGCTCCTTTTCCCAAATGTTTGCCTATGATATCTATTATATCTTTGGCATGGTCTTCTATCACTTTATTCATATTTTTTTTACTATCTCTTATCAAGGCAATTGATTTATTGATTTCTTCATTTTTTGTTGTCTCGATTTCTTTTTCAACCGCTTCTATACCTTCTTTGTGTTTTTTATAGAAATCACTAAAACTAATTCTAGTATTATCTTTGTCGACAATAAATTCATCTTTTTCAGCTATAATTTTTTTAAAGGCCTCCCTACGCGCTTTCATCATCCGTTCCATTCTTTCTTCTTCAGTTTCCGCATTCTCGTTAATCTTGCCGTCTTTTACTTTCTTATTATTGTTGGTTTCCATCTCTTGGTGCAACCGTTTGTAGAAAAATTTAATTTTTTTCTTTTCATCTTCAGCAATGTTTTTTGTTTCGATTATTTCGCTCATTAATCTATTATTTTTTTCTGCATCTTTGTATAATTCATTGTTTTCAAGTTTATTTGTCTCTGCAAGCAGGATTTTTTGTGCTTCGTCAAAAGTCTTCTCGGCATCTTCTATAATATTCGCGTAACTAACTTCACTTGAACTTATGATAGTACCTAAGAGATAAACAATTCCTTCCTCGCTGAGATTTTTATAACCTACATTATCTTCAGTTAATTCACTATTTTTTGAAACTTTTTGTGCAATAAGGTTTCTCAGACCCATTATTGGCTGCTTTACCTCTGATTGGTTTTTAACTGGCTGGGTACTTGGTGCTGGCTGGGTACTTGGTGTACTGATGGTATTTTTTTTGACGGAAGCAGGTGGGATTGGCTTTGAAGTAGTAGCACTAGCTTTTGCCATATTTTGAGGGACAACACTCGTTTTGCTCTCACCGGTTTTTTGGCTGCTCTTGTTGGAAGCAACAGAATCAGTTGCTCGTTTAGGGGCATCCTTCTTTTCTTCACTCGCAATGGCCGCTTTTCTGTCAGATTTTAATCTGTTTCTAAATTTAGAACTTTTAAGATTCTCGTCAAGTTCTCTTTCCAAATCGCTTTTAATTGTTTTTCTGTTTTTATTTATATTGTCAAGTATTTTTTTCTTTCTAATAGAAGCATTTTTATCCGGAGTTGTCGAAGGAAAAGCATTTTTTTCTAAACAGTCGGTCATAGCTTTTGTTATTTCATTAGCATGGTCGCTGATCACAGCCTTTGCTGTTTTTTCATTATTTTTTATTGATGCAATTGTTTCATTAATTTCTTTCTCTTTGCTTTTGATTTTTTCTTCAATTTTGTCTATGTCTTCTTTGTGTTTTGTATAGAAATTTTTATAACTGGTCTGAATGGTAAGATCACCGTCCTTATGGGTAGTAATAAATTCGCCTTTTTTACCTACAACCTTTTTAAAGGCTTCATTACGTATTTCCATTAGCCGTTCAGTTTTTTCTTCTTCGTTCTTCCCATTCCATTTAGAATTTTTTTTCTCCTCTACGAGAAGATTACTCATTTCTTTGTCTACATCTTTGTAGAAAGATTTAATTTGCTCTGATTCTATATTAGGATTGCATTCTTTTATCGTTTTGTCCATGAAAACACCAGAAACTTTTTCATCGCTGTAAAGTTCGTTATTTTCAAGTTTATTTAAATTGTCACCCAAATTGTTTAGCGCCTCATTAAATTTTTTCTCCTCACTATCGATTGAATTCTTTTTATCGCTTTTAGCATAATTAAAGAGATTTTTCGCCTCAACCACACTAAGAGAATCAGAGAGATTGCTAATCTTATCATTATTGTCCAGCACACTATATTCTGACACTTTTTGCGTTATAAAGTCCTGTAGATTCTTCAGCTCTATCGGTAGTTTGTTTTTATTCTGCTGCAATGCGCCACCATTTGCCAGGAATTTTTTTAATTTGGCTGCATTTTCTTTTGACAATCTGTCATTTTTTTCCTTTAACTTTTTCTCTTCTTCCTCTTTTCTCTTTTTATCTTCTACAAATTTTTTTGCTTCTGCTTCTATAACAGGTCCCTCTTTATTTATCTTCTCTTCCATCTCTTTTATCATGGATTTTATTTTTTCTTTAGTTTCTATAGCGTTTTTTGCAGCATATTCTTCATTAAACTTGCTTAGAAGAACCTTTCTTTTGGTTTCATCATTCGCTGTTATTGTCCCAACAGATTTGACAGCATCTTTATCTATATTTTCATACATTTTTTTTGAATCTTTTTTCAGCTTTTCAAATTTTTCTTTTATTTTTTCGAGTTCAGCTTTTTTTTCTACTATACCTTTTTTTTCTACTATATCTTTTTTTCCTTCTATATCTTTTTTTTCTACTATATCTTTTTTTTCTGCAAAAAATTCATCAATTTCTCTTTTAAGATCATCTATTGGGTTTAATAAATTGTTCCAATTCACTAACTGTTGCGTTGCGGAAGTGGCACCTGTGAATGCTTGTGCATTTCTAATTTCTACTTTTTTCTCTACATCTTTCTTTTCTACTTTTTTCTCTTCTACTTTTTCCTCTCCAATAACTTCTTTCTTTTTTTCCTCTTTTTTCTCTTCTACTTTTTCCTCTTCTTTCTTTCCCTCTTCTTTCTTTTCCTCTTCTTTCTTTTCATCTACTACTTTTTCCTCTTTCTCTTCTTTCTTTTCCTCTTCTTTCTTTCTTTCCTCTTTTTTCTCTTCCCCTTTTTTCTCTTCCTCTTTTTCCTCTTTCTCTTCTTTCTCTTTTTCCTCTTTTTTCTTTTCCCCTTCTTTCTTTTCCTCCTCTTTTTCTTTTTTCTCTTCTTTCTTTTTCTCTTCATTTTTTTCCTCTTCTTTCTTTTCCTCTTCTACTTTTCCCTCTTTTTTCTCTTCCTCTTCTTTCTTTTCATCTTCTTTCTTCCCTACTTTTTCCTTTTCATTTTCTTTCTTTTCCTCTTCTTTCTTTCCCTCTTCTTTCTTTTCCTCTTCTTTCTTTTCCTCTTCTTTCTTTTCCTCTATTACTTTTTCCTCTTCTTTCTTTTCCTTTTCTTTCTTTTCTTCCTTTTCATCTTTTTTCTCTTCCTCTTTTTTCTCTTCTTCTTTCTTTTCTTCTTCTTTCTTTTCTACTTCTTTCTTTTCCTCTTCTTTCTTTTCCTCTTCTTTCTTTTCCTCTTTTTTCTCTTCCTCTTTCTCTTCTTTCTTTTCCTCTCCTACTTTTTCCTCTTCTTTCTTTTCATCTTTTTTCTCTCTCTCCTCTTTTTCTTTTTTCTCTTCTACTTTTTCCTCTTTTTTCTCTTCCTCTTCTTTCTTTTTTTCCTCTTCCTCTTTTTTCCCTTCAATAACTTTTTCCTTTTTTACTTCTTCCTTTTCCACTTCTTTCTTTTTTTCCTCTACTACTTTCTTCTCTTTCTCTTTTTTCTCTCTCTCCTCTTTCTCTTTTTTCTCTTTTTCTTTTTTCTCTTTCTCTTTCTCCTCTTTCTCTTTCTTCTCTCTCTCCTCTTTCTCTTTTTTCTTTTTATTTTCTTCTTTCTCTTTTTTCTCTCTCTCCTCTTTCTCTTTCTCTCTCTCCTCTTTCTCTTTTTTATCTTTCTCTTTTTTCTCTTTCTCTTTTATTAAACTTTCTATTTCTTTCATCTTATCTTCTATATTCTTTATTTCAGGGTATTCTGTTACAGCTGTTGATTTTTCAGTTTCTTTAGCTTTTAGCGTTGCTATGCTCTGTAAATTTAATTTTATCTTTTCAAAGTCTTCTTTTATTTCTTTAAATTCCCCTTTTTTTTCTAATATATTTGTATTTTCATTATTTAAACCTTTAATTCTTCCATCGAGAAAAAGCATTCGTGATTGCAGATCTATTTCTATAGCATTTTCTATTCCTTTTATTTTATTTCTAATTTCTGTTACTTTAGGGTTTTCTATTTTATTTTCAATTTCTGTTGCTTTAGGGTTTTTTAATTTCTCTTCATTTTCGAGCGTTTTTAAAAAATCATTTTTATAATTTTCAAGTTCTTTTATAAGGCTTTCTATTGATTCTATTTTTAAGTTATCCGAAAATGTATATTTTTCTGAATCATCTTTTTTTGTTAAAAAATTGTTTTTTATTAAACGTTCAATTCTTGTATCAAGATCTTCTACCTCTTTACTTACGACAACTGGCTTAGTTTCGAGAGGCTTGGCGACGACCTTTTTGTCCTGTTTTATTACAGGAGCGACAATTTTAGTTTTACTAGAAAGTTGTGGTTGTTTTGTATTTGTTTCCGGTGCAGTTTTGGTTGTTGTTACTTTATTTTTTTGTTCATTTATTTTGTTCTTGTCTTTTTCATTTTCCTCTTTCTTTTTTGCTTCTTTCTCTTCTTTCTCTTTTTTCTCTCTCTCCTCTTTCTCTTTTTTCTTTCTTTCCTCTTCTTTCTCTTTTTTCTATTTCTCCTCTTTCTCTTTTTTCTCTTTTTCTTTTTTCTCTTTCTCTTTTTTCTCTTTCTCTTTTTCTTTTTTCTCTTTATCCACTTCTTCCTTTTCTACTTTTTTCCCTCCAATAACTTCTTCCTTTTTATTCACTTCTTTATTTTTATTCTCTTCTTCCTTTTTTCCCTCTTTTTTATTTTCTTCCTCTTTTTTCTTTTCTTCTTCTAACAATCTTTCTAAAAATTTCTCCGGTGTAACATTAAAAAAATCTCTGCGTGCTTCCACAGCTTTAGTGAGATCTTCCACCTCTTTAGCGAGGAAGTCTTTCAAATCTTCCATACCATCTATATAATTATTAACCATATTTCGAGCACTCTTTAAAGGGAATTTCACTACTGTTTCGAATTGCTCATTAATTTTAGCTTCTATTGTTTCTTTATTTTTTTTATCCTTATAAATGTCAGATTCTCTGATTGTTTCTATAGAATTGATGTATTCGTTGTTTGCAATTGACAATGTTTCAAATTTTTTTCCCATATCATCAATAGATTTTTTGGCATTTTCCTCTAGATTTCTGATATTTTCTTTATTATTAAGGTCCCTTATTTGTTTTACATAATCTTTCACCAACTCTAGGTTTGCTTTACGTGACAAAGGACCCATAAAATCTTCATCGGGACCTTCTGTCTCTAAAAATTCATATAATCCTTCTTCTTCTGCAACAAACACAAAATTATTATTCTCGATCTTGTATTCAGAAATAGGATTTGTTTTCCCTTTATCATGTGCTATTAAATTTTTATTCGCTTCACCCACTAGCTTATTTATGGTCTCTAACTTAACTTCTTCGAGAGAATTTTCCTCTACTACTAGATCTACATCAATACCTTTTGTTAGCTCTGCCTCCACTCCTTTTTTCTCGTCATATTTTATTTCTTCTCCTTCTTCCCCAACTTCTTCTTTCTTTTCCACTTCTTTATTTTCTGCTTGTTTATTTTTCATTTGTTCTTGTCGACATGTTAAGCGTCCTTCTATAGCTTCAGCGGGTTTCGACAAATTTTTAATTGTGATGTCTTCTCCTTTATCCAGCGATGTGTTTAGTGCTTTTAAAGATTCTATTATTTCTTTTCTTTTATTAGCCAATTCTGTTCTTTCGTTTTCTGTTAGGATTTCATTACCTTTTTTATGATTTTGATGAAAATTTGTATTTACATCTATCATAGTTTTGAATTTTGCTTTTAGTTCGTCAAAAGAAAGATTGGCCGTTGTTGCCGTTTTTTCAATGTAATTTTGGTCTTTTTGTGTATTTTTGTCTTCTTTTATTTTTTCTAATTGATTTTTCACAAAATTTTGGCCCACTTTACAGAACAAATTCTTTAGTAAATCCTCAACACGGCTGTTGTCACAATTCACTTTTACCTGCTTTATTCCCGATTCAGGAGATATTGTGTTATCAGGGTTAGCTTTATATTTGGGAATAATATATTCTTTATATTCTTCCTCCTTACCCGTAACTTCTTTTATAGCACTGTTCACGTTATTCACTATTTGATTTATAGTGCTAGAGGTGGTAATGGCAGCATTACCCGCTTTGTTCTTTTCTGGCTCAGAAGCGGCGGCGGATTTCACTACTGTTTGCACTGTTGGCGCTGCTGTTGACGCTGCTGTTGACGCTGCTGCTGACGCTTGCGACTGATTTATTGGTGGTTTATTTACCTCTTTTTTATTATTTTGTTCTTCTATTTTTTTCTTTTCTACTTCTTTCTTTTTTGCCTCTTTCTTTTCTGCTCCTTCTTTCTTTTCTGCCTCTTTCTTTTCTGCCTCTTTCTTTCCTGCTACTTCTTTCTTTTCCACTTCTTTCTTTTCTGCTCCTTTATTTTCCGCTTTTTCCTTTTTTACTTCTTCCTTTTTTACTTCTTCCTTTTCTACTTTTTCCTTTTTTATTTCTTCCTTTTTTACTTCTTCTTTCTTTTCTTCTTTTAAAAATTCAGCATCCAAAGAATTTTTGTATTTTCCCACAGCTTCAGTGAGTTCTTCCAAAAGTTTAAAGACCCCATCATTATCATTATCATTATCAATTCCCACTACAACCTCTTCTAAAGATAGTTTCACTACTGTTTCGAATTGCTCATTAATTTTAGCTTCTATTTTTCCTTTATTTTCCCCATAAGTTTCAAGTTTTCTGATTTTTTCTATAGAATTGATGTATTCTGTGTTTGCAGCTGACAATTTTTTAAATTCTTCTTCCAGATCATTAATAGATTTTTCGGTATTTTTCTCTGGATTTTTGATCTCTTTAGCTAGATTTTCGATATCTTTTTTATTAGTAAGTTTCTCTATTTTTTTTGCATAATATTTCACCGAATTTCGGTTTAGTTGACCTAACAAAGGACCTATAAAATCTCCACAGGGACACATAGGAGCTTCATTGAGAACTAAATATTTTTCTTTTGCTCCTTTTTCAACAAACACAGACTTATCATTTTTACCGGGCTTGATCTCGTATTCAGAAATAAGAAAAGCAGGATTTTTTTTCTCTTTATTCGTTTCATTTTTCTCTTTATTCGTTTCATTATTATATGCCATTGACTTTTTATTCATTTCAACCACTAGCTCATTTATGGCATCTAACTTAACTTTATTGAGAGAATCTTCGTCCTTCTTTTTCTGTTCTTCTCTCTTTGCTGCTTCTTTCTCTTCTGCTTCTTTCTTTTTTTCTTCTGCTTCTTTCTTTTTTTCCTCTTCTGCTTTTCTAGTTATTTCCCATCCCTCTTTTTCTCCCATAGTTTTATCTTTCAATGTTTCAAAAACTGTTTTACGTTCCTCTATAACTTTAGAGAGTTCTTTAAAATCAGCGGATTCTTTTAAAGCTTTAGGTTTGATAACATCCCCTTCAATCAACTTATTTTCAATGCTATTTAAAGGCCCTATTATTTCTTTTTTGTGCTTCTCTATAAGAAGGTCCACTTCTTTTTTCTTTTCTTCATTTTTTTTGTAAATATCAGAATCCTTGATTTCTTCTAAAGACTTGTGATATTGTTTATCTGCTTCTATCAGTGTTTTGAATGAGTCTTTTAATTCCTTGACAAATTCAGTGGTTTCCTTCTCAATTTCGTCAACATCATATTCTGTTGTTTTTTCTGCTGCTATATTTGAGTAGCAATCTACTAGCAAATTTTTACATGCCACCTGGAGCAATCTAGGTAAATAATCCTCTTTATCGAGGTTTTCAGTTTTTGTAACTTCTTCAAATGTTTTATGTAATCTCCCTTCTGAATCGGCAAAGCCCCAATTTTCATTAAAGAGCGGTTCATTATCTTTTAATATGAGGTAATAATCAGGTACATAATACATTTTATTTTTTAAGTCGTATGGGCTGTCTTCAGTAGCGGCTATTTTTTCTACTGGTGGCAGCTCTTTATTCTTGAAATCATTAATTTTTTTTATGGCCGCATTCTTATAGTCTAAGTCTGCTTCTTTTTTTCTTTTATTAAATTCTTCAGTAAAGTTATTATTATTTTCTTTTTTAAAAAAATCTCTGCGTTCTTCTGCAGCTTTGGTGAGTTTTTCTAAATCTTTAGTGCTGATAGACTCCCCACTGTTCAGTTTGTCTATAAATTCATTTAAAGGTTCTAGTAATTTTCCACATTGTTTTTTTGCCATAGATTCTATTATGTCTTTATTTTCTTGGTCTTTATTTTCTTGGTCGCTATTCTCTTCATATTTTTTTTCTAAAAAGACATCATATTCATCACATATTTCTGAAAGATTTTCCAATGTTTCTGTGTGATTTTTAATTAATTTAATTTTTTCATTCCTATCATCAAAGACATTATATTTTTCTTTCTCTAATGCTTCAGCAGAAGATTCCACCTCATTTTGAATTACTCTATATAATAATTCATATGTAGGTAGTTTTTTTCCAAAAATGTCTTCAGCTGTTTCATATTTTTTAATTTTTTCAGGCTCTTTAGTTGGTGCTGATGGCTTTGTTTTATTTTCACCGATTGTAATGTTACTAATTGTTTTTTCTGCCGATGCCAGTTGTTCATCCGCCTTAGCCTTTTTATCAATTGTTTGTTTTGCTAATGACAATTGTCTATTCGCCTCAGTCACTATGTAATCCATGGCGTCTTGCCTATCTACTTTTAATTTCCTTTCTTTTATTGCCGAAATTTCATTCTTATGTTCTCCCAAAAAATCGTCAAAATATTTTTGCGTATAATTATTTTCAAAAAATGTTTTCCGACCTTTTAAGGCTTCAGTAACACCTTCCAAATCTTTTGCAGCTATCAACTCCCCTTTCTTCAGTTTTTTTCCGACTTCTTTAAAGGATTCTACAACAATTTTATGTTGATCTACTTGAGCTTTTGTAATTTTTTCAAAAATTTCGTCTACTTCTTTAAAAAGTTTTTCTGCTCCTTCTGCTTTTTCTATTTCGTTCTTTAAACTCCATAGCCTTTGCAAATTTGAGTTAAACTTTACACAGATGCTTTTTGCAACACTACTACCATCATAGTCATAATCTTTTGACCTTGTGTCGTTGAATTTTTCTTTTAGTTCTTTAAAAAGTTTTTCTGCTTCTTCTTTTAATTCACTAATTTTCTCATCTATATCCTTTTCATTCTTTGCTTCGATTGCCAGCATTTTTTTTCTAAAACTTTCCGCCAAATTTAGTTTTGCTCCATAGAACAAATCCCCTAAATCCTTTATATTTTTTATAGAGAATTCAGGACCTGTCATAGGGATATTATCTGTCATAGGGACAGGAGCTGTCGTAGGGACAGGAGCTGTCGTAGGGACAGAATCTTTCGTAGGGGCAGAATCTGTCGTAGGGACAGGAGCTGTCGTAGGGACAGGAGCTGTCGTAGGGACAGGAGCTGTCGTAGGGACAGGAGCTGTCGTAGGGACAGGAGCTGTCGTAGGGACAGGAGCTGTCGTAGAGACAGAATCTGTCGGAGGGTCAGGAGCTGTTATAGGGATATTAATTTGGGTATTAATGTTTTCACAGTTTTTAATTTTTTCGCTTTTTTTGCTGCTATAATCCATAGTTAGCGTACTTCCATTCGCTATATCTAATATTTCATTTAGGGCTTTAAGCTTTTTATCTGCAAATTTTGCTTCTGCTTCTGCTTTTTCTTTTTCTGCTTTTTCTTTTTCTGCTTTTTCTGCTTTTTCTTTTTCTGCTTTTTCACGGTCTTTTCTTTGTTCTTCTTCAGTAACTATTTTTATAGTAGTTTTTCTTTCATTTTTATTTTCTTTATTTTCCGACACATTAACCTCCTACCATGTGTTTGTTTCGATAGCATATTTTCCCTTTTTAATGTGCTATCATCTAATAAAAATCTCATTCAATTCCTTTTTGCCAGTGTGATAGCTGTATTTTCATTTTACGCTATATTTAGCAAAAATAATAGAATATTATGGATATAAATATTTGAGTAAAATATAAAAGTCAATATATTTATTTTGAACCGGGAAAAAAAGCTGTTTATTTTCTAGTTGTCAGGGAAAATAGTCATTCTAATGAACTTGATTTTTTAATACGCTAGTATACTCTAGTATCAATTACTAATACAGCCGTCAGTGTCAGCCCTAGAGAGATTTTTCTACGATAGCAGGTACGTTATTACAGTTTCTAGAGAAGGAATAAAAAGTAGAAAGGTGAGGCCTATTTTTAGGCTGTTTTATTTTTTGGTTTGTTTGTGGGTCATATTTACCAATGTTTTTTTCTTTTTCGAGAGAAAAAATCAGAAATTCCGACTAGCCGAGATCGATAGGCTGAGGGCAGATAACCTCGAGCTGAGCGATAGGATGGCGGAGATAGATGGTACCATAAGAGAGTTTGGCGATTATTTTCGCACCCTTAACTACTACGATAGATTTGATAGATTCAGGACGGAGAAGTTTTTGGAGTATGGAAAAAATAAAAGAGTTAGAAAAAGAATTATGGCCAGGGAGGGTGTTCACAGCGGCATGGAGTTGACTCTAGCAAGTGTTGAGGAAGATCTTTCTCTGGTGAATCAGGCTATGAAGCTGAGGGCGGATAGCATTGGCAACACTCTGAAATTGGCTTCTCTGGATAGAAAGGTGACGGAGGTTGGTGGTGATCAGAGAAATGGTGGCTTAAATTCGGTTATTCGCTGGAGTATAAGGCGTCTGAATTCTTTCGAGTCTTTTTTGAATTCTATTCCTATAGTTAGGCCGATGGATAGCTACCGTGTTTCGAGTCGCTATGGTGTGCGCCTGGATCCCTTCGATGGAGTTAGTAGAATGCATAGTGGGATAGATCTGGTGGGCCCCTATAAGTCGAAGATTTTTGTTCCCGCTGATGGTGTTGTAAAGTCTGTGTCTAGGAATGGGAAGTTTGGAAACACTGTGATCATTGACCATGGAAATGATATTGTTACGAGATATGGCCATCTGGGGGAAATATATGTGAGTGGGGGCGATCGGGTTCGGAAGGGAGATGTTTTGGCTGTTCAGGGGAATACTGGAAGGTCTACTGGAAATCATCTACACTATGAGATAAGTGTTAATAACGTCAAACAGGATCCTAGCACTTTTTTCCAGATTGGAGATAGGCTAGGCGTTCAACTCGACTTTGGTGGATCATCGGGTGAAAATTACAGCAATAGTGTTAGCCACTAGACGATGACTATGTCTTGGCGGTTGATGGTGATGTCTAGGGAATTGATTTGCAGAGGGGGAGGTTTATTGCCTGCCTGTGGGTTTTATTTAACTTTTATTTAACAATAGCTAGAGGCATAAGGCATGTCGTTGATTAAGAATTTTACTAAGGATGTTACTCCGTCTCTGATAGCAAAGGGTGTGACGGTACTGGGTGACATAAAGGATGGAAATTATATAGAAATAGAGGGAGTCATTGAGGGTAACATACTAGCCACGGTGGTTACTATAAGAGAGGAGGGGCAGATTAGTGGAAATATCAAGTGTGCTGTGCTCAATATAAAGGGGAATTTCAAGGGGATTGCGTCCTGTGAAAAAATAAATATTTCTGACACGGCGGTCGTAAATGGTACTCTGGAGTACAAATTTCTGGCTGTGGACTATGGGGCTAATATAAATTGCGAATTGAAACGAATTTCTGAGGAAAAAGCTCAAAAATTACAGGAACAGACGACTGAGAAATAGTAATATCCCCCGATGCTGAGGATTTTTGATACTCTGTCTGGAGAGCTGGTCGAATTCAGACCGCTGGATGGCAGAATGGTGAAGCTGTACGCTTGCGGCTTGACGGTCTATGACAGGGTGCATTTGGGACACGCGAGAACAACTGTTACGGTGGATATTCTGGTGAGATTGCTGAAGTATCTCTATGGCGATGTTAGCTACGTTAGAAATATAACTGACGTTGATGATAAAATAAATGCTAGAGCTAGAGAGGAGAATCTATCGCCAGGGGAGCTGACTAGCAGAGTTATAGGCTATTGTGACGAGGATATGTCCTACCTCGGCAACGTTAGACCTAGCTATGAGCCGAGGGTGACAGAGCATTTGGAAGATATAATTCTAATGGTTGAAAAGTTGATTGCTAGTGGTAATGCCTACGTTTCCAATGGCCATGTATTTTTTGCTGTGAACAGCTATGGGGACTATGGTAAGCTATCTCGGCTGGATAGGGAGGAACTGTTCAATGCCGTTAGAATTGAGGATAATGCTAACAAAAAAAATCCCCTTGATTTTGTTCTATGGAAGCCGAGTGCGGCCACCGATGACGCGTCAATTAGATTCAACAGCCCCTGGGGTGTGGGAAGACCGGGATGGCACATAGAGTGTTCTGCTATGAGTCAAAAATATCTGGGAAATGACTTTGACATACATTGTGGCGGCATGGATCTGAAATTCCCGCATCATGAAAACGAAATAGCGCAAAGTCGCTGTGCCTCTAGAGATAGTAATTTTGCAGGCATATGGTTTCATATTGGTTTTCTTATGGTGAATGGGGAAAAAATGTCAAAATCACTGGGTAACTTCGTAGTGGTGGATGAGCTGAGACGCAGTGGTTTGGCCGGAAGTGTTGTTAGACTTGCAGTGCTGAAGAATCACTATAGAAAGCCGCTTAACTTTAGTCGAAGTCTGATTAGCGAAACGGAAAGCTTTTTAAGAGGTTTACATAGGAGTGTGTCAACGGTGGAGACGGAGTATTCGGTGCCGGAGGAGATAATTGATAATCTCTGCGACGACTTTAATATTCCAAAGGCTATGGCAACCCTTAGTGAATTTAGTAGGATGGGGGAGCTGTCAAAACTTAAAAATGCAATGATTTTTTTTGGCATATGCGATGAAAATCTGCTCAAGGTTAAAAATTCTATGGATGATCGAAGGAAAAACGAAATAGAAGATTTGATAGATGCTCGCCGTAGAGCGAAGGAGGAGAAGGATTGGAAGAAATCCGACGCCATAAGAGACAGACTTAGAGCAGAGGGCATTATTTTGAAGGATGGGAAAGATGGAACAATTTGGGAATTCGCCGAAGAATGAAAAAATTCCAAAAGAGGGTGGAGAACTTCCGCTGTGAAAACTGTGGGAGATTTGTGGAGGGCGATGGTTTTACAAATCATTGCCCTGGCTGTCTGTACTCTAAGCACGTTGACATTAATCCAGGAGATAGGGCCTGCGACTGTGGAGGCCTGATGAGGCCGCTGTCCTTGCTACAGAGCAATGGTAATCTGGTGATAGTTCATAGCTGTTTGAAATGCAATTTTGCCAGAAAAAACAAGATTTCTGAAGCGGATAGCTTTGATGAACTGTTGAGGTTGCTCTAGTTGGGCTGCTCTCTCTGCCTGGGCCTATGCGGATATCTACTTTGGATTGGGCGATATGGCTGCTAGGGCTACTGGTGACTAAAAATATCAGTGTCTTCCCAGCCCAGTAGATCTAATTTTATTCTGGTATGCAAAAATCTAAAGCATTCTTCCACTAACTCCTTTCTCCTTTCATTTTCGAGAATAATATTCAGCCTATCTTTTATTCTGTGCAGAAAGAGGACGTCATTGGCCGCATATTTCAGCTGCTCTTCGGACATATCTCCACCCCAGTAGGAATTTTGTTTCTTCTTCGATATGTCTACATTGAAAAATTCACGTATCAGTGTCTTTAGGCCATGCATATCGCTGTAAGTTCTGGCTATTTTGGAGGCTATCTTTGTACAGTAGAAATTATCGATGTGCAAATTGAATGTGCGCTGCAGAATAGCTATATCGAATCGTGCGTAGTGGAATATTTTTAAAATTGTTTCATCGAATAGTAATCTTTTGAGATTTTGTGAGCTATAGTCGGCGTTGCTAGCAAAATGCACCATGTGCACTTCATCATTACCAAAGCACAGCTGCACGAGACAGAGTCTATCTCTGAAATTGTTCAGTCCTAGCGCTTCGGTGTCTATGGCTACCTCTTTCCCAAATTTCACGGCATCTGGTAGATCATTTTCGTACAGGTGGTATATCATGGCATAAAAATACTGCAATATTTCGATTGTCGATGTTAACTACACTAAAATCAAGAATAAATTATAAAAAATTTAAGCCCCTCCCCCTATTGACTGTTGCAAACTCAACTGTATAATGGCTCCATCACCTCCCAGGGGCTAAACTAGAATCCCAGAGATGATAGAGGAGGTGAAAGTGTTGTTTGTTTTTTATCAATGGAA
>JAITAR010000089.1 GCA_031284025.1 Rickettsiales bacterium
CAAAACATCAACCTGACAAGCCTTCACAGAGATTTAAAAATTGAAGGAAAATTATCAGATGATAAAAAAATCTACAGAATAGTAGTCAAAAAGACAGTCAAAATAAGAAGTAATCCAGGAGAGACAAATCTCTTCTCCCATCTAGGCACTATAGACCACAACCAACGGGATGTAGCCAATCTACTGTCAAATACCTACTTTGGAAATTATGGTGATGACGGGATAAACAACATGCTGGACCGCATTGATAATTTCAAAAATCAGGAAGATCAAAAAACAGTCCTCAGCCAAATATCTCCCTCACTGCTGACTGACATTATTACAATGAATCTGCTCTCCAGCCAGAGGAATGTAGTCAATCGGCCTGTTCCTTCCAGCACCGTGGTGCTGGAGCCCATCTACAGCAACAGTAAGTTAACTAGTAGACTTGCAGACAACGCCGCAGCCATCAGACTTAACTATGGCCACAGCTTCAGAAACCTAATATTCAGCAGAGACCTTTCTCTGGCTTTCTTTGGAGATCTGACTAACCATTCTCTCAGAGACAGCCAGAGTAGCAAAGTCTCCGCCCTTGGCGAGACTTTGGCTTTCCGTTTGGAAACGGAAGTTATAAATGGCATCAATATAGCTATCAGTCTGTCCGACAGAAGAACTAGTCACAAAATTGACCGAAGTATAGAAAAATTAAATGAGATAGCAAAATCCAATTTTTCCACCAACACATTTAATGCAGCTATGGCGCTGGAGAAAGAATTCAGAGTTAGAGGCTATCTAATTTTCACTCCTTCGGCATCGCTAGAAACTTCTCTGCTAAGCTACGGCAAATTCAGTGAAGAAGGCGCCAGAGTTTTAAATTTAACGATAGACGGTGGCAGCCATCACCTGGTGGCTGGCAATTTCGGTCTAACCATGGCTGTGGATCTGGCCAATTTCAAACCATTCATATCCCTTGGCACCAGCTATCTACTGTCCTATTCCAGTCCAGAAATCTCTGCCAGCCTTAGAGAATACGCCAGCTCGGGCAAATTGAAAAGCAGGGCAACTGATGTGGGCAAACTGTCTGGCTTTGTGGCTTTGGGTTTGAACTATCAGTTGAATAAAAATGTGTCAGTTTCTTTGGGTAGCAGCTATCGAGGTGCTAGCGGCTATAGATCTCTCTCCGGAAGCGTTACCTTCAAATTTAGTTTCTAGGGCTTTGGGATTGTTTGTTCTTCTTCTATGAAATGGGAGAATTAAGATTTTTGAGATTGACATTAATTAGAACTATTTGCAATATTCATTCATATTATATAACACACTTTGAAATTACATGAAGTCATTGCCTAAACTGCCCACATTTGTATATATTTTCTATTGTCTAATGGCATTCTACTGTGTCGATGGTTTGCTCCATGCCGAAGGAGAATCTAAAGAGCCTGTTGTGCCAGCTGTCATTGACGGCTATTCTCCAACCCTAGAGGGCAAGGTTTTATTTAAATACATTGCCGACGGGTTACTCAAAGGGGCTAATGGTAAAGAAGGGGAAGGTAAGCAACTGTCTTTTTTAGATATATATTCAAGTCCGAAACTCATCTTTAATAAACATCTTTCCATGAATTCCGCTCTAGAATATCGTCCCGTATCAAAGAGAGCTGGCGGCAACGGTGAAGAGGGTTATCTTTCGAGAAAGAATTATCTGTTTAGCGGCTACGGACTACTGATTCCCAGGCTTAACTTTGAGTACAGAGAAGAGCAATTTATGTTTGGCATAGGCAAGTTTGATCCTTCATTTAGTGAAGCTCTCAGCTCAAAAAGATACTATGGAATATTGGGAACTAATATAGTGGATGAATATCAACTGACTGAAAAGGTTGGTTTTTATGTTGCTATGATACTGCCTATGCTAAACTTGAGATTTAACTTTTTCAAGAATGATTCAAGTTTTCTGAGTCGGAGCATAATAAATGACAGAGGTGCCAATAGTTCACGGGATAATATAGGTAGTGCGAGCTTATTCGAGAATTTTTCACTGACGGTTAATTTAAAGATGGAAAATAATTGTAATATTAATATGGGCTTCAGGCGCATGATATCAGCGAATTCTGAAAAAGAAGCAGAAAACGGATACGTTATCGGTGGGGAGGGAATAATAGAAGAAACCAACGAATCGTTGGGTATGGTTCCGGCGATAGAAGTTGTACTATTGAATAACTATACAGGAGATCCTCATAAGAATGCGGGTTTTTTATCGGTCAACACGCCATTTTACTACGGCAGGTGGAGTTTTGGCTTTGGCCTGGGTGGAAAGGTAGACTTCGTAGATAGATTAAAAGATGTTGGCTACGGTGTGCTATTCCAGGGCAGCATAGGCTACGAACTAGCTAACGGATTGGCTATAGATATATCCAGAAAGTACGAGAAGAATTCATATTTTGAAAATGGCTCCAGAAAAAAAGAAGACCTCAGTTCTTGGGGTATAGGTATATCGTACTCGCTAAAACTTTAGCTTATAGTGACAAGTGTTTCTCCTAGGATAGGAGAACAGTTCTACGATGACAGGGAAAGCCATATTCTGTGGCTTCCGGTGTTCTTTATTGGAGGAATTTTTCTAAGATTTGGCTGTTGTATTGCCATAACTCTTGTAGTTTCTGTACTACTGACCTCTCTGGCGACACTCATAGTTTTTAGAAATTATCTCATCAAAGCAGTGGCAGCTATGGTGCTGTTTGTAGCTCTAGGTTTTCTAAGAACTGACCGGCGAATAGCTAAATATGATTTTCCCGTCATAAAATATAATCTGGGGAAAGTTGTGGTATATGGCAATGTAGCGGATGAAATGGTAAGTTTCTCGAAGAACAGTGGTCCCATAAAATACATAGTCGTTGACGTCGATAGAATTGAGGCAATAAACGAGGATAGTACCTTTGCTAACGACAGACACTTTAAAAATCCTAGGAAAGTTAGAATAAAACTTCTGGACCCGAAGGAAAAAATAACCTACGGTTACTCTGCCATAGAAACAATTCTTATGCCAATAGATAGGAAAAAATTTGATTCAGACTTTGACTTCCAGCTGCATTTCTATTTCAATCAAATTGGAGGCGTTGGCTATCGAGGAATCATAAAAAATGTTGACTATGATCATAATTTTCCCCACAAAAAAACATTTATTTCGAAGCTGAATAGATTTCGCTTCACCATGGCAAAGCGTATAATGTCAATTCGTCGAGGTTTTTCAACGGGAATAATAGCTACTGTGATCACTGGCCAGAAGAATCTAAACGACGAGAAATTATTAAAATTGATAAATTTTTCCGGAATAGCTCATATTATGTCAATTTCTGGCATACATTTTGTCATTATTTCGCAGCTAGTTCTTTTGCTGGTCAAGAATATTCTCTATGAATTCAGAAAAATTAATCCCACCTTCTATGTGCCGAATGTCTATAAAGTGTCGGCCGTAATTTCTATGGCTGCAAATTTCGTGTATCTCTTAATTGGCGGCTTCTCTCTCTCATCCCTGAGGGCCTATATCATGAGTCTAGTCAACGGCGGAAGCGTTTTGCTGGATAGATTTAATAGTCCTCTGAGATCACTGATGTTCACTATGCTTTCCATGATTTTTTTCAGGCCAGAGCTAGTACTTACTTCCGGCTTCTACATGTCTTTTATTACTCCCATGGTTATAGTAGCATTTATGGAGTACTACTACATCCATCGAAATTGTAATGATGACCAAAGCCATAATAATGCCATTATGAGCCTAGAAAAGCTGAAAGTTGGCTTTTTTGTTTCTATTTCCATAGAGCTAGTTCTAGCTCCCATTGAAATGTACAGCTTCAATGTATTTAATCCCTACAGAATTCTAGTGAGCTCTCTGGTAAATCCTCTGATGACCTACCTAGTAATACCATTGAGCCTGGCATCGCTACTCCTCTATCCTCTGCGACTGGAATCACTGTTAGTTTACCCGCTCTCCTTCGTAGTTGACCTTATAGTGCTCATCGCAAAATTTTTTAGTAGACTGCCAAAATCTGCCATAGCCGTCCAATCTCCAGCTACTACGCTAGTATTTCTGGCCCTGGCCGGTATACTCTGGGTTTCACTTTGGAGCCAGAGATGGCGGATTTTTGGTTTTATCATCTATGCGCTAGCTATAGCCATGATGATATTCGAAAGGCGACCGGAGGTGATAGTTGACGGTGTTGGCAAAATGATAATTTTTTTAGACGAAAAACAAGATATATATGTATATAAACCAAAGAAATATCATATGGAAAATATCATGAAAAAATTGGGAAAAAATTCATATTTTGATCTTGAGGATCGCAGACCGAACTCCTGTACGGGCAATTATTCCAAAAACTGCTGCGAAATTCGGCTACAGCGTGATTCCATCGTCTTTCGCAGAGGAGGTGGCGAGGTGGTGATATCCACTGGAGGAAAATACTTCTCTGTCAAGAGAAAATCTGGAAACATAGGACTGAAGATCATAGAAGATCATCGTGGCAGGACGCGGCCCAGAAAATGCGGAGGTAAAATGTAGGCGCTAGAGCCAAAACGGCCTAATCCATTCGAAGTGCCTCTGTAAAAATGTTCTAGGAAAGTATTGACAAAATATCATAAATATTCTAATTACTTTTAATTCATAAAAATTTGATGGCTAACTATGTCAGAAAATAAAAATGAGGCAGATTCACTTCTTAAAGAGAAGAATGCCGCTCTGAAGGAGCTTGTTGATGAAATAAATAAAAAAAAGTTTATAAGAGTTCATTTACTTGATAATGATGCGCAAGAAACTGAAACCAAACCCATTAACATGACGGGCTATGAATCTAAAGAAGGAAAAATAGTTAGAGAGACAATAGAAAAAAAAAATATTGATGCTGGATATAATTCTGAAGAAAAATTATATCGTGACGTAATTGAGAGGTCTTTTTTAGGAGATGATTCTAATCCGCAGAATGGAAAGGGCACTGCTGCAATTAAGATAATGAATGCCAATAACACAGAAGCAATCAAAGAAGAGAAAGATAAAGCCATTAGGGATGTCAAAGCCCTAGATAAAAGTTATGGAGAATCAAAAAAACATAGGTGGCAGCGACACAGTTTTAGCGAAATGACTGAAGGCCTACTGGATCAAAAATTAAAATGGGGCAATGACAAAAGTTTTTGGAACGAAACTAAAGAAGATAAAAGATCAAAATTGGAATTGGAATCTACAAAAGATCATAATAAATATAAATCAAAAAAATCAAAGTCAATCGAAGAAGTCAAAAATTTGCTAAGCAACAATGGAGAAATCAAACCTGAAATTTTAGATAGCTTTTGGAAAAGTTATGAAAATGCTGCAAAAGCTTCTAAAGAACTTTTTTTAAGAACTAAAGAAGAATTTGCAAAGAAAGCAGAAGAAACATTAAACGAAGAACAAAAAGAAATTAAAGAATCACTAGAAAAACTTAAGGAATTTAATAAAATAGACAAATCCAGTCAAGGTAAAAATGAAAAAAATACAAAAGAAAATGGCAAAAAAAATGATAAAGAAAACAATAAAAATTCTCCCGAGAACAAATCAGAAGAATTTAATAAAAAAATGAAAGAGGAGTTGGAAAATTGGAATAAAAAAAAGGAAGAAATAAATAAAACAACTTATGCTGAGGCGAATGGTTTAACATCATTTAAAAAAAATAAAACTGAAATAAATAAATTTATAAACTTTTATAAAGAAAATCCGCTTGATAGTATTCATAAAGAAATAAATTCTCTTTTAAAAGAGAAAGAAAAACAGAAGAAAGAAGAGGAAAGAAAACAGGAAGAAGAGAAAAAGAGAATAGAAGAAGAGAACAAGAGAAAAAAGGAAGAAGAGAAAAGGAAAAAAGAAGAGGAAGAGAGAAAGAGAAAAAAGGAAGAAGATAAAAAGAGAAGAGAAGAAGAAGATAAAAAGAGAAGAGAAGAAGAAGAGAGAAAGAGAAAAGAAGAAGAAGAGAAAAGGAAAAAAGAAGAGGAAGAGAAAAAGAGAAGAGAGGAAGAGAAAAGAAGAGAGGAAGAAGAGAAAAAGAGAAGAGAGGAAGAGAGAAAGAGAAAAGAGGAAGAAGAGAAAAGGAAAAAAGAG
>JAITAR010000108.1 GCA_031284025.1 Rickettsiales bacterium
CTGAGACACCGAATGATTCATAATTTCCCCTACCAACTTGATTTCTTTAAACCAGGAATTCTTCCCCAGGCCGCCAATTCCCGAAGCATAATCCTCGATATCCCAAAATAACTGTGGTAGGCCCTTGGCCTTCCCGTCAACATACATCTATTTCTATATCTTACCTTCGAAGAATTTCTTGGCATTTCCGATAGTTTTATCATAGCCGCAACCCTGGCATCCGTCGATAAACTGATATCGTTCGCTATACCCTTGAGTTCTGCCCTTTTGGAGGCGAACCTATTGATCTTCTCCTTTCTCTTTTTATTCTTATCTATAGCACTCACTTTAGCCATATTCCCCCCTATTTTAAAGGAAAATTTAATCCCAGTAGCAGTGCCTTACATTCCTCTACACTCTTAGCACTAGTTACTATACCAATATTCATACCCATAATCTTATAGGCCTTGTCCAAATCAATTTCCGGAAAAACTGTAAATTCCCTGATGCCAAAACTGTAATGTCCTCTTTGATTAAAACTTTTGCTAGATAAACCCCTAAAATCCCTAATTCTTGGCAAAACCACATAGATCAGCCTGGTTAAGAATTCATACATTTTTTTACCCCTTAGTGTAACCATACAGGCTATAGGCATATTTTCTCGCAGTTTAAAGCTAGAAATAGATTTTCTGGCATTTACTAGAACGGCTTTCTGCCCAGCTATAGCCGTCAGCTGCTCCACAATGTACTTCAGGAATGTATTATCGGTATCAACAGTTTTGAATGCCACATTGAGTGACACTTTTTCTAGTCTAGGGATTTCAAAATCGTTTCTATAGCCAAAATCTCTCTTTAGACTTTCTCTAATTTCACTCTGATATAAATCTCTCAAAAAGGACATATTATTTATCTACTCCTTTACCACTTTTCTTAAAAATCCTGATCTTTTTACCATTTTCGATCCTGAAGCCAACCTTCGCCGGTTTCCCATCCTCAACCAGAGATACATTGGAAATATGTATCGGCTTCTCGAAATCCACTATCTGCCCTGGAGAATCGGCTGTTGGTTTTCTATGTCTTTTAACCTGGTTCACGCCAGATACCAACACTTTCTTATTTTTTGCATCAACAAACAGAACTTCACCAGCCTTACCCCTATCTTTCCCTGCAAGTATCATAACCCTATCACCGTTTTTAATTTTTATCGCCACAGTTATAATACCTCCGGTGCTAATGATAGTATTTTTATAAAATTACCATTTCGCAGTTCTCTGGCCACTGGCCCAAAGATTCTAGTTCCCACCGGAGTCCTATCTTTATTCAGCAACACAACGGCATTGTCATCAAATCTTATGGTGCTGCCATCGGCTCGCTGAGTTTCCTTTTTGGTTCTAACCACAACTCCCATTATCACCTCACCTTTCTTAACCTTTCCGCCAGGTATTACACTAATTATTGAAACGACTATTACATCAGCCACTCCCGTGTACATATGCTTCGAGCCACCGAGAATCTTGATGCACTTAGCCAACTTTGCCCCAGAATTATCCGCCACTGTCAAAACAGTTTCCATCTGAATCATAGATCGCTCTCCTTTTCTTCGCGAGCAATAATGACCCACGTCTTCCTCTTAGAAATTGGCCTCGAAGATTTTATAGTAACATACTCACCAATATTCACCGAATTGTCCTCATCATGAATTAAATATTTTTTAAAAATCTTAATATGTTTCTTATAGATAGGATGTTGCCTCAGAAAAAAAGTCTCTCCAACCACTGTTTTATCACCGGCTTTTCTCACTACTTTAACTCTAATGCTATTTTGAGCCATTGTCACAACCCCTTCTATTCAAAATGGTAAACAACTTTGCTATCATCTTTTTAGTTTTTCTAAAAACGGAAACATCCTTCAGCTCCCCCGATTTTTTTCTAAATCTAAGAGAAAGCAACTGTTTTTTCGCCTCCACAATCCTCTCTTTCAAATCAAGATTGCTCAAATTTGTAAAATCTTCCTTTTTTTCGGACATCAACCCCTCCACCTAAACAAGTTTAACAACTTTAGTCTTAAATGGCAACTTGTTAGAAGCCTTTTCCAGTGCCTCAACGGACACCCCATACTCGACACCGTCCAACTCAAACAGCACCAGTCCGGGACGAACCCGACACATCCAATAGCTAATCGAGCCTTTTCCTCCTCCCATTCTAACTCCCAGTGCTTTGCCGGTAACCGGTATATGTGGAAAAACTCTAATCCACATCTTCCCACTTCTCTTCATAGTTCTAGTTATACACCGCCTCGCCGCCTCTATTTGGTTAGATCTAAGTCTACCGGCGCTCAGAGACTTTAGTCCGAAGGTTCCAAAAACCAACGTTGACCCTGCGTCGGCGAAGCCGCCTATCAGTTTACCGCCCTTCTGAAAATTTCTATGTTTCGTTTTCTTGGGTAACAACATTTCTATCTATGCTCTACTAGGATATATAAATACAGTCAGATGGGTTCTATTATTATTTTGCAAATAGTTAAAGTCAACATTTGTTCGAAAAAGATCTATTTAATTTTTGTTCATATGAAAAATGCTATCCACATCTGACAGGAGCAGCTGGAAAGGTTAACAAAAACATTGCCGATGCAAATTATTGATTTATGTAAAAATTTTTTTAACTATATTCGCACCAATAACTATTTTTATTGAAATATGCGAGATATCACTAATAATCTGGTACCAATAGTCGTGGAACAAACCCCTCGAGGAGAAAGGTCGTTTGACATATTTTCCAGACTTCTAAAAGAAAGAATTATTTTTCTCGGCGGAGAAATAAACGATGTCAGCAGTTCAATAGTAATAGCACAGATACTTTTTTTGGAAGCTGAAGATCCGGAGAAGGACATATGCATGTACATAAATTCGCCAGGCGGCATAGTTACCTCGGGGCTGGCAATATACGACACGATGCAATATGTGAAGGCGCGTATATCTACCTTTTGCATCGGGCAGGCGTGCTCTATGGCTTCTCTGCTGCTACAGGCGGGAGCCCCTGGCAGAAGGTATTCACTACCAAATTCCAGAATTATGATACATCAGCCATCCGGAGGCTATCAGGGGCAGGCCACTGACATTGAAATTCATACTAGGGAAATTCTTGGCATAAAAAAGAGAATAAATGAGCTGTACGTAAAACACACCGGCCAGAATCTCGCCAAAATCAGAGGTAATATGGAGAGAGATAAATTTATGACTGCAGAGGAGGCTAGGGAGTTTGGTTTGATAGACAAAATTATCTCCAATAGAAGTGAAATAGTTGGAACTGACGAGGAAACCAAAAATTAGCCTACACCACTCCTAGAGATGTCCTACACGATTTCTCTCCCATAGGGTGCCAGGGGCCTCCTAGCTAATTCAAAGAATTTTAGATCAGAATCTTAAAATAATCAACCAGTGCTCTGTCCTCAGTGATGAGTGCAGGGTTTATGTGTATGGACTGAATTTGAGGTAAATCAACAACTAGCTGCTGGATTTTTTCGAGTAAATTAACCAACTGTTTAACGGCCCTAGGTGGTTCGCCTCGCACTCCACCGAGAATTGTGCCCACCTTAGTATCTTTTATCAAAGCATCAAAGTCGGTAACCGGCAGAATTTTAATATTGGTATCGTTTATAACTTCGGTGTATATGCCACCGCTGCCAAACACTAGCAACTTACCAAAATTCTGGTCACTGTTCACACCAATTATAACCTCAACGGACTTCGTGATCATCTCTTGAACTAGAATGCTAGCATCTCTCAAATTAAATTTATCTAGTGAAAGCATAAGACCTTCCCACGCCTCATCGAAGGTTTTTTCATCGTTGACATTCAGGTATACGCCTTTCATTTCAGTTTTATGTATAGCATCCGGCGACAGCATTTTAAGAACAACGGGGGATGGAAACAACTTTTCACAGAAATCTAGGGCATCCTTTTTTTCTATAAAATTTCCCGATCTTGGATAGTCTATTTCATAGTGGTCAATAATCATATTAACAATGTCATGGGGTAGACTTTTTAATCTATATTCCTTTGCCTTGTTTAGAGCAGTTCTTATGTTTTCGGGAACTTTTGTCGCTTTGATTTTAACATTGGCGTTAAAATTCTTACTGTTAATACGATCCCTCTGTTTTCCCAGAATGCCTATTAGCTTTATGACATCATCCGGATATTCAAAGTCCATGATGTTATTAATTTTTAGTATCTTTGTTCCTCTATTTACTTTTTTCCCACCTATGAACGACGTAAATATGTTAATGTTACTAAACCTCTTTGAAATTTCCACAATCGACTTTGCCGTACCAATCGGATCCGTAACCATCTGCGGCGTGAGTAATACCAATACGTTAGCATATTCGCCACTTTCGCAGATTATTCTCAGAGCACTATCATACCTATCTGCTCTAGCATCGCCTATGATATCGATTGGATTTCCACACGATGCATCCGAAGGCAACACAGTTTTAAGTCTAGCTATCGTAGCGCTAGAAGGTTTTGCTATGTCAACACCATTTTCCTCGCAGAGATCACTGGCTAGTACCCCTACACCACCTGCATTTGTAATAATGGCAAGTTTTCCATTAAATTCTTTGTTTTTGCAGTATTGCGATATCTTAACTAGACCAAACATATCTCTGGATGTGTAAACCTGTACAATTCCTGCCTCTCTGAAGGCTGTTTCCAGCACTCGGTAGTTTGGAGCTAAACTGCCAGTGTGGGACAAACTTGCAGTCTGTGCCTTCGACGATTTTCCAGGTTCGAGAACTATAATTTGCTTTTTGCCAATGATATCTTTTGCCAATTTTATAAACTCTTGCCCATTTTTCAGCGATTCCAGATAAAACACAAATGTTGATACCTTGCTGCTATTTTTCAAAAATTTCAGCAGCTCGATTTCCGAAAGAACAGCTTTGTTGCCCGTAGAGATAAAATAGGAAAATCCTACCTTATTTTCTTTAGCCCAGTCCAGCATAGCCGAACAGTAAGCCCCGGACTGGGAAATGAATGCAATTTTGCCTCTCTTTGGAAAACCATCCGCAAAGCTAGCATTAAGGCTGCTGTAAGTCGCTATATGGCCAAGACAATTCGGTCCCAGCAGATTCATTCCATTTTCTCTGGAGATATTTGCTATCTGACTTTCTAAATAGTGGTTTCCCACCTCAGCAAAACCAGAGGTAATTATACTGATATTTTTTGCTCCCCTATCGGCACAGTCTTTGACCACATTAGCTACAAAATTTGTTGGCACAACCACGATTACCAGATCAGGCGCTTCAGGGATGTCTACAACGCTAGCAAAACAGTCTCTCCCATAGAGTTTTTGGCCAGCATTCTTCGGATTTACAGCATACAGCGTACCTTTATACTTAGCTTCGATGAGATTATTAAAAATAACGGATCCCAACTTGGTTGGCTCATTGGAGACTCCGACGACTGCTACCGTTTTTGGTTTAAAAAGGGCCCTGAGTTTTTGTGTAAGACTTAGTTTATGCATAGGACAGATTCATTCCTAATGGATTAATTAGTAGATAAACTATAGAGTTATTATTTTAAATTCAATAGATTTTAAACTGCGTTAGGACTAATTTTTCTCCAACGACCTCTACCTATCCCTAATATTTTACCATATTTAAGTGGGATAAATTTTCTGGTAGTTTGGATGCTTTGGTAATTTCCATAAAAATTGCTAATATTACATCTTGCATAATTACCATTGCTAGTAATATAGCCATTAATAGCCATATTTTCCCAGAATTTACTATTACCTATTCTTTTATACTCTGTAGAGAAATTTACTATGAATTCTTTGATTTCAAATACAATTCATTTTTAAATATTTGACAGATTGAAAGTTCTCCATTAAAATGGATTTTATTATCGAAGATTATCTATGTGAAAAGTTTTAGTGACGATGGTTTTTCTACTATAGAGCTAGTGGTAGTTATGGTTGTGGCTGGACTATTGATGATGGCGATTACCGGTGCAGCGGTTATGATAAAAGAATCAAAGCTAAAGCATATGGAGTTAAAAATTGAAACTTTCGATATGGCGATGATTTTTCATATGCCTACTTACAACCGAAAGCAATCAAAAATTCAAAAATGTGTTACTGTGTAGCCTACCTAGAAAAGGGGAGGGGGGATTTCACAGACGGGAAAGATAGTTTTAAATTCTAGAAACTATAGCCCACCACAGCACCACCG
>JAITAR010000009.1 GCA_031284025.1 Rickettsiales bacterium
TCCGGCCGAGGGTGCCACCTACAGATTCGCCAAAATAGATCGGAGAAGATTTCCGGATATTATACAGGCTGGCTACGGAGAAAATATATACTATACTAACAGCAGTCAAGTTCCTGCGAACTACACCGATGATCCCTTTGAAGCTCTTGATCTGCAGAATGAGCTGCAGTGCAAGTACACCGGAGGTACCGTTTTGCACCTCTACATGAGTGAGAGACTGCCCAATGGAGAAGCTGCCAAAAACCTCGTCAGGAAAGTTCTCACCAGATACAAATTGCCTTACATAACTATAACTCCAGTGTTTTCTATTTGTCCTACCCATGGCTATCTCAGTGGAGAACGAGACACATGTCCCCAGTGCAACAAGAAAGCACAGGTGTGGACAAGAGTTATGGGTTATCATCGTCCCCTCGATAGTTTTAACATTGGAAAGAAGGGTGAACACACAGAAAGGGTTCTGTTCAAACTCTGTGACTAGGAGATAGCAGAAAAGTATATCTCTAGGAAAAACCTTTTCCGTTAGAATTTTGAGATTAATCCAGGATCGTGGCCAATGGCGGTGTGTTCTGAACTCTCATAGCTGAGCCGCAGCACCCGTTGCAAACTCCAGGTCCAGACTCAAAATCATCAATTTGTACTAAAAACGCCGACAGTTCCTGCGAAACACAAAACCCCTCTTCCCGTAGGGAAGAGGGGTAGGTAAGCATAGCTAAAAAAACTCAGCGTCTGCGCCAAACGTATAGCCTACAAATGTGGATTTGTAGATCACATCTCCCTAAGACCCCGCAACCCTATCTATAGCTAGACCATTTCACCAAAGGCCAAGGTGGACCTGATGTCGAAATTTTCTCGCTACAGGATCAGTGCGGAACTACTAGGTGTACCACCAGTCTCACTGGTGTATTGTTATTGTTATCACCGTCATCATCACTCTGATCATCATTCTGTTCAGCTGTCTTTGCCTCCGAATTAGACAGAATTCCTAATTTTATCGTATGAACGGAAAACGCTGCCAATGACAGCATAAATATAGTCACAAATAAAATTATAGAGAATAAAAATTACTATATCAACGATAAAATTATGCAATGACGGCAAAAAACATTGACTAAGATTTCAAACAGTTGAATAGTGTGAAAATGTAACATTGATCCCATTCTATGAAAAATGAAGCGTTTATACTGGTGCAAAATCTCAAGAATAAAATATTACTCTGGAGATCTCTAACATTTATCAGTATCTTTTTAGTTTTTGTCGTTGTTCTGGGAAGTTTTAGAATAAGAAGTTTCAGAAATTACCAAAAAAATTTTCTCAAAAAAGATAGAGAACTAATAGCTAGAGTAAGCATAGATGGAACTATAGTAAATGGATTGTTCTCAGAGGAAGAAATGGAAAAACTAAAGAAACCAGAGGTAAAGGCAGTAATACTGCACATAGACTCACCAGGGGGCGATATAGCTGAAAGTGAAAAGTTGTATAGCTTTTTCTATGAATTGTCCAAGACAAAGCCTGTGATATCGGTTATAGGGGGGTCTGGAGTGTCTGGATCATATATGGTAGCTATGGCGGGAAATTATCTGGTGGCTCGCAATAGTAGTGTAGTTGGATCGATTGGGATAATCTATCAATCCTATGAGTTTACATCTTTGGCGGATAAAATTGGTATAACATTTAACAATTACAAAAGTTCTCCCCTTAAAGCGTCTCCCAATCCATTCGAAAAGACAACGACCGATGTTGATTTGGTTGTGAACCAGCTGATCGACGATATGTATCAGTATTTTTTGAATCTATTTATAGAAAGGCGAAATATTAAGGCTATGGAAGCTCAGGAAATAGCCAATGGCCAACTGTACAGCGGAAGACAGGCTCTAGAACTTGGCCTGATTGATGGCCTCGGCGGAGAGGAAGTTGCTCTGAAATATTTGAAAAATAAAGGCATAGATGTTGGCAAAACTAAGATTTTAAACTATGGCATATTTTACAAAAAAAAGTATAACCTCATTGATGTTCTATCGGAAAAATTCTACGGCTATTACAATTCCAACGGAAATAGTGGCCCGAAATCCAGAATTTTGGCAATCCATGGGAACTAGAGGCTAGGTCGTAATTTTTCATTGAATTTTCCAGGGACGTGTATATGTTGACTGAAATAGTTACCGTGCCTGCGCCTGGATGGCAACGGAGTTTTAGTAGAAGCGATGTTAGATAAAATAAAGTTTTTTTTGTTTGGTGACGACGAGGAGGGTGTTAGAGAATTTGTCAAAAGCATAGTGTGTGCCTTCGTGCTGGCAATTTTTATTAGAAGTTTTCTCTACGAGCCATTTCACATTCCCTCTGGCTCCATGAAACCTGGTCTTCTGGAGGGGGACTATATTTTTGTTTCAAAATTTAAATATGGCTATTCCAGGTATTCACTGCCGTTTGGACCGGCAATCATAGAGAATAGGATTTTTAATTTTCGAAAACCTGAGAGAGGTGACGTTATAGTATTTAAATTACCAAGAGATACGAAGGTTAACTATATAAAAAGGCTAATAGGATTGCCTGGAGACAAAATAGCTATCAGAAATAATATATTGTATATCAATGGTGAAGAGATCGGGCGGGAGTATATTGGTGAATACAGTGATGAGAGAGAGTATTGGATCTCTCTGATGTTCAGAGAAAATTTTCTGGATGGCAGGATGTTTAATGTTCTGCAGAAAAAGATCTATGATTCCAGAGGAGATGGAGATTTTACGGTTCCTGAGGGTTACTATTTCTTTATGGGCGACAATAGAGATAATTCGGTCGACAGCAGATTTAAAGAGACTGGCTTTGTTCCCTATAAAAATATAATCGGTAAAGCTAACATTATATTCTTTTCTAAAAGAGATTCCATCCTTAAATTCTGGAAATGGCACAAATCTATTAGGTTCAATAGAATTTTTAAAATAATTAGATAGTATTTTAATAATAAAGTTCTATTTTAATAGCATATATGTAATTTTTATTGTTCTCGGAGGATATTAATGTTGGAAAAGCAGGTTATTTTGTGTATACTGGATGGCTGGGGGCTGACCGATGATGTCAGATATTCAGCAATTGCCAGAGCCAGTACTCCATTCTATGATTTTATGCTAAAAAATTATCCCAATACTAGTCTGAAGGCCTCAGGACCTAATGTAGGACTGCCAGATGGGCAAATGGGTAATTCGGAAGTTGGCCATACTACCATAGGATCGGGGAGAATTGTGTTTCAAGATTTGCCTAGAATAGGTAATATCATTGTTAGAGGTGAACTTGCAAAAAATCCGCCGCTGGTAAGGTTCATGAAAAAAATAGAGATCAACGGTGACGGTAGACTACATTTGCTAGGACTGCTGTCCGATGGTGGAGTGCACTCCCACATAGATCACATCGTCGCCATGGCAAAAGTTGCGGCTATAAATGGCCTGGAGGTACTTGTACATTGTTTTCTAGATGGCCGTGATACTCCCCAGAAATCTGCCCTGAAATATCTGGAAGCTCTCAGTGAAGCGACGAAAGAATTTCCGCATATCAAAGTAGCCACAGTTAGTGGCAGATACTATGCCATGGATCGTGATAGAAATTGGGATAGGGTATCGAAGGCCTATCGTACCATAGTCATGGGCAGTTATGGTGGCTCTAGGGCAATGAACTATACTACCTTGGTAAATGAGTCCTATGGAAAAAATATCAGCGACGAATTTGTGGAACCCACAGTAATAGGTGACTATGAAGGAATGAGAGATGGTGATGCATTTATATTTTGTAATTTTAGAGCCGATAGGGCACGAGAATTGTCACAGGCTCTCGGTCAGAGAGACTTTAATTTCTTCGAAAGGAGTAAAATTATTGAGTTTTCTGCTATGGCGCAGTTCACAGAATATTCTGCGGAACATAGTAGCTATCTGGATACAATTTTTCCAGCAGACGGGATCAAAGAGTCTCTAGGAGAAATAATCTCTAGAAATGGTTTGAAGCAATTAAGAATTGCAGAAACTGAAAAATATGCCCACGTAACATTCTTTTTCAATGGAGGCCTTGAAAAGGAATTTGTGGGAGAAGACAGAATTCTGATAAAATCACCAGCCGTTGCCACCTATGATCTAAAGCCAGAAATGTCCTGTATTGAGGTCAATGAAAAATTGGTCGAAGCAATAGAAAGTAAAAAATACAGTTTTACTGTTGTAAATTTTGCTAATCCGGATATGGTTGGCCATACGGGAAATATGGATGCTACCATGAAGGCAATTGAGATCATAGATCAACAGCTGAAAAAGCTCGTCAATGCCGTTTTGACTGTAGATGGAACAATATTTATAACTGCCGACCACGGAAACGCCGAAAAAATGTTCGACGAGGAAAAAAATCAGCCCCATACCGCGCATACAACCAACGATGTGCCATTTATAGTAGTCAAAAATGATATAGGTGGTATAGCTCTGAGAAAATCGGGGGGACTCGGTGACATAGCTCCAACTATTCTAGAGGAGTTTGGAATAGAAATTCCAGCGGCGTTCAGCGGGAACAGTCTGCTATTGAAGTATAGCTAAAAACGTCTTCGCCACACAGCATCTTATTTAAAATAAATAAAAATATTTGATTTTAAATTAATAATTCATTATCCATCCTATATTGAGGAATATTTATTTTATTTTAAAGTCAAAGATAAAGGTAATTTTATGGCAGAGTCGAATTTGAAGATATTAAAGATAAATAAAGAAAAAGGGGTAGTAGAAGAAACCGGTAAGAAAGTTACTGAAGAGGAAGCTCAATTATTGAAAAAGCTTTGTGGTTCATATTTTGATTTAGAGAGGGGTTATATTCCTCCAGGTCCCACTAAGGAATTAGTTAACGATATTGATGAAAAATGTGGAAATATAACGAAATTTATTCCGATAAATTTCGTTGATTGTAGAAAAGACCAACAGGTGGAACCAAAAGATGGTCCAGGACTGGATATGATGTATGGCAATGAACACACTAGGTTAATTGTGAAAGTTTTATCGGATGGTAAGACCGTAATTTATGTGATGGATTCTTTCAATAACGGTAGAGATGAAACTATCGAAAAAGTCTATGGTGACCGCAATAAGTATGTTATAAGATACCCTGAAACGTGGAAATCTATTGAACAAAAAGAACGATTCGATTTTTTAGTTAAAAAGGCTTTAGAAACAGGGATCAAGGAAGAAAAGTTCAAGAGAAAAGAGGTTGAGGAAGTAGAGGTTGAGGAAGAAGAGGTTGAGGAAGAGAGGATCATCAATAGAGAAGATATGGAGGAAGGAAGAGCTGGTCTTTTTATCGATGATTTATGGATTCAGAAAGACGAGAGCAACTGTATATCGTATGCGACGCATTTTGCCAGAAAGATATATAAAGCTGTGAAGGATGGAATTGGTGATGACGAAAGTGAAGAAAGTATAATTAATTGTTTCAATAAAATCATGGGTGAACTGGAAAGTTATAAACGGATTTCCAATGAATATGAAAAGGCTAATGATATTGATTATGATCGTAACATGTTTATTGTCCCGAATTTTTTGTTAAAATACAGTGGCAGTGAAGTGGCATTGGATGAGGCTATTAAAGTTTTGAAAAGTAGAGGAGGAGACGCCGAAAAACTTGAAAAAGAATTAAAGGAAAAAATTTTACCCTATAAAAAAAGAAGAAATCTTGAATTTGACGCAATGGTTAAAAAAGAATCATCGTCTCTGGAAGAAGAATTAATCAAGATGCTGGATCATGTAAAAATGTTAAGCAATGATGAAGTTAAAAATAAAGAAGAGATAAAGAATTGCGAAAAAATAATTAAAGAACAATTGAAAAATAATGATATTTTTATAAAAAATACAGTTCAAAATTTACGTGAGAAATTCAGCGTAGCTCAAAATTGGAGAAACAAGGATCTTAAAATAATCGCCCAAAGAGTCGCAAAAGAAATGGAAAACAGTCCAAAAGAAAACGATTTGAAGAAAGGCGAAGAAGCTTATGAAAAGTCTAAAATGCTTCAAGAAGCTAATATAGAACTTCAAGAAATTAATAGAAAGCCTACAAATAAAGGATATATGGAGAAAAACGAAAAAGAAAAACAGATAGATATTCCTTCCTGACTAGTCACAAAAGTTAGCGCCTAGGTATCTCATAGTCAGGAAAACTAGGACTTCGGTGGCCATTACCCCACTGCGAAATTTCGTTCAGAATCTAGCTACTTGCTCTAGAGCCCACCATTAGTTTCACTGCCCATGTTGGTGGTAAATACATTTCCAAATACACTACCAAGCGTAGCATTAGTGTCAGCGTTGAGATACTGCTCAATGTCAAAGTCATCTTCGTCACTTTCTTCCTCTTCCTGGCTTACAGGCTTGCTGTTATCAGTATCCTCCCTCAATTTAAGCATTAATTTGCCAGTTTTGCTATCGAATAGAGAAATCAATGCCTCCAGCTTATCGCTAACTCGAAACGATTCAGTTTTTTGCTCTTTTTTATCGGCAGAGATATCTATTCTTTTTATTATAGCTTTTAAGCCTTGCTCAATTTCAACCTCCAGAAAACCTCTTCTGACATTTTTCACCGTACACGAAACCCTGGTGTTTTCGGCCAGTTTTTGAATGTCATCTTTAAAATTTTCATTTGAAAGCTGCTTAATTCCAATGGAAATCCTCTCCTGCTCATAGTTACTACCTAACAGCATTACACTAATTTTTTCATTCTTTTTATATTTCTTTAGAGTATCTTTAGACTTTGATTCATCCCAATCTACATCCGACACATGCACAAGGCCATCTATGCCCGACTCAAATTCGACAAAGAGGCCGAACTCTGTAATGTTCTTAACCATTCCCTCTATCACATCTCCCACTACGTATTTATCAGAAAATTCTTTCCAGGGATTAGTTTCACACTGTTTAATTCCTAGAGATATTCGATGATGGTCCGTACTGATGTCAAGAATCATAACCCTGACCGCCTGGCCCACCGACAGGATTTTTGAAGGTATAACACTATTCTTAAACCAACTCATTTCAGAAATGTGGACCAAACCCTCTATGCCGTTTTCAATTTCCACAAAGACACCATACTGTGCTATATTGGTTACACGACCGTTGACTATGGAATTAACTGGGAATTTCTGTTCTATAGTTTCCCATGGGTTTTCCTGCAGCTGTTTCATTCCTAGGGACACCTTCTTTGCGATTTCATCATACTTTATAACCTGAACCTGCACCTCCTGCCCAATTTTCAGAACCTCAGATGGATGCCGAATTCTACACCAGGAAATATCCGTCAGATGCAACAGACCATCAAAACTACCAAAGTCAACGAATACACCGTAGTCGGTGATGTTCTTTACCATGCCAGTCATCACGTCGCCAACTTTGATATTGCTGAGAATTTCATCCCTTTCTCTGTTTCTTTGCTCCTCTAATATAGCTCTTCTGGAAACAACAACGTTTCTACGGATATCATCGACCTTTAGAACCATAAACTTTTCTATTTTACCCGTAAAATCATCGGTATTAACTAGAACGACCGTATCCACCTGACTTTTTGGTAAAAAGGCTATAATATCGCCTATTTCCACAGCGAAGCCGCCTTTTACCTTTCCTAAAACTTTGCCTTCTACGGTTCTATTTTCGGCTAGACATTTTTTCAATTCATTCCAGCTTTGGTATTTTCTAGCATTTTCTCTGCTAACGATAAGTTCCCCTTTTCTATTTTCGATTTTTTCTATATAAATTTCTACCCTATCGCCCACAGCTATATTTTCCCCGGCAAACTCCGCTTTGGATATATAGCCAACAGTTTTGCCTCCAATATCAATTGTTACAGTCTTGTTATCAATGTCTATAATCGTACCTGTAGCTATATCGCCTTCATTATAGACAACTACCTCAGAGTCATACTGATCCAACAGTTTCTCAAAATCTTCAAAATCAAAATCCATAGTGTCAAAAGTAACGGGGAAGTTAATAAAAGATCAGACCAAATGCACAATATGATAATCCCCCTATTACCATTTTCATTGGTCCAAACTAAAACTAAAACTTGATAAACGACAAAACGTAGGGAAAAACTTCATCTATACCCATATCTGTGGTATCAACCTCCACGGCGTCGTCAGCTTTTTTCAATGGCGCCAGCGCTCTTTCACTATCTCTTCTATCTCTCTCCACTAAATTAGCCAAGACTTCCTTATAGTCAATATCTTTGCCTTTCGCTAACATCTCTCTGTGCCTTCTTTTAGCCCTCTCTTCAACACTAGCCGTTATGAAAAACTTAAAACTAGCATGGGGACATACCACAGTGCCTATATCACGTCCATCCAGCACTGCACCACCCTCCTGATTAGCAAAACTTTCCTGAAAACTAAAGAGAAATTTCCTGACCTCTGGCACGATCGCTATCTTTGATGTCATGGCACTTATGTTTTCGTTGTATAATTCGGGATTCTCCAAATCTGAGAAATCCACCTTTGCCAAAATGCCAATTATCGCATTACTATCCGATAAATCGATGGATGGATTATCTGCCAGATACAAAGCTATCGCCCTGTAAAGGCCACCCGTATTTAAATAGGGCAATTTGTAGAAGCTGGCTATCTTTTTAGCCAATGTACCCTTGCCCGAAGCCGTGGTACCGTCAATCGCTATAATCTTATTCATAGGAATGAGTTTTTTTCCAAAGTAACTTTACAAATTGTTTTTGTCAATACAATTACCGTTATTTTGGGTCTGTCTACCAATCATACATAATACGTTTTACCATATTTCTTGGATTGGTCGATAAAAACTCTTCATCAATCCACATTAACACAGCATTTGTTGTTGCTTTGGTGTTTCTGGCAAAACTCTGTCTTACACCATACCCATTTCCATTGAAAATAGTCTTGGCGGTTATTTTTCTGACCTTCCTAGATATCTTTCCAAAAGTTAAAGTCACTATTAACAGGGACGACTATTACACTTGCCAGCTAACATCGAGAAAATTATATGTCGAAAGTACCTATAATTTGCTGGCCGGCGTGTTTTCTTTTCACTATTTTATCTGTCGATCCTGTGGGTTTTCGATTTAATTTAGGTTCCTATTGCGTTCTTTGGATAATTTCTCAGCGAGTTTTTCCCTCCTCCTTTTTTCCATAAATTTTTCTACTTCTTTGTGGGTATTACCCTTATTTACTGACGGAATATTTGAAACATGGTTAAATTCTCTTTTCTTTTTTTCACCTGTCGATCTATCTTTCGTAGTTTTCTCGGCACTCATACATATACATGTAAAATAATACTACATATAGTATATATTAATCAAAATATAAATGTTAACTACAACTTAAAATTTAGTACTGCTCACCTATAATATATTAAATATTTAGCTATACTCGGTGTGGTGGCCAAAAATTGACAAAAATCCAGAGACGTTTTGGCCGCAAAACTAAGCGTTGCCACTTGACGTGCCACATTGGAAATTTTGAATACGTGTCATATTGTCTTGAAGCAGAACCTTTTTCCATGGAAGCTAAATCATTGACAATTAGCATCTTCCCCAGATAATAGACTATAATTGGAAAGATCGGAATCTTTGCAGGCGACTGAGAGTCCCACTGGATGATTTTAAATAACTGGGGCGCTGGGCGGAGAGGTATACAAAATAATGGTTTGAGTTATGTTTGCAATAGTGGAGACAGGTGGTAAGCAGTACATGGTGTCCGAAGGTAATACGCTGGACATCGAGAAGTTGACTGGGAATGTAGAGAATGGTGCGAAGATAGTTTTCGAATCGGTATTTCTGGCAAAAGATGCGGATGGAAAGTTATTCATCGGTAAGCCAACGCTAACTAATGTTACCGTTGAGGCTGAGATTTTGAAGAGCTATCGAGACAAAAAGGTAATAATTTTCAAGGCTAGAAGAAGGAAGAATTCTCGAACAAAAACTGGTCATCGACAGTCTAAAATGAGGGTAAAGATTACGGACATCAAATTTTCATGATTTATCAACTAGTTATAGGAGAACACGATGGCTCATCATAAGGCGGGAGGTAGTTCAACAAATGGAAGAGATTCGGCCGGGAGGAGGCTGGGCATAAAAAAGTATGCGGGAGAGAGGGTTATTCCTGGAAATATAATCTGTCGGCAGAGGGGAACGAAGTGGCATCCGGGATTTAACGTTGGAATCGGTAAAGATCATACGATATTTGCTCTGGTTGATGGTACTGTCAGATTTCTTACAAAGGGACCTAAAAGTCGAGTATTTATTAACGTAGAGGTGAGTTAGTTGGCAGATGAAAATTCGTTAGCAGCGTTTCTATGGCCAAATCCTACTAAAAAGTTTAAATAATATTCAAATTTTAGGACTACCGTAGGTGAAATCCGTCGGTATCATGTGGCTAGTACAAATATTGCTGTGTGCCTTGGCTTTCATTCTACTGTTTGTATTTGTAATTTTCGTTTTGGCGATTTTTCATTGGCTCAGAGCTAGAGCTAGAGATGAGATCATAGCTAGTCGGCTAAATCTAACTAGAAATTATTGTCCAGAGAAAGATCTAGAAAAGGTAAAGAAAAAGATAAGGGATGGTAAATTTTAAAAAACTAGCCCTGGTTCTGCTCAGCTGTGGCTGTCACCGAAGAATAGTGGTGGCTGTCTGTCCTCTGCCTTTGGAATATTCTAGTGAATTTCAAAAAAACTTATTGGAAGATTTGGAAAAAGTTAGCAGTTTTTACATAGAACAGCTGGTCATAGATTTCTATAACATTAATCAGCAGTTGAGACTAGTGGGGAGAGAGTAGCCTATGTTTACCTTTGGCGACAGAAGCAGAAGTATTCTTGAGAACGTGCAGCTAGAATTGAGGATTCTGGCAGAAAGGGTTATCAAAATATCGCCTATAGATTTTGCTATCACCTCTGGCCTGAGGACTAGGGATGAGCAGCAAAAGCTCTATGAGAGCGGCAAAAGCAAAACTTTGAATTCGAAACATTTAAGTGGCAAAGCTCTGGATTTTGTTCCCTGGCATAGTGGCACGGCCTACTTCTATGATCTTGGCAGCTGCAGTCTAATTGCTGGACTTTTTATTGCTCTGGCTGAAGAATCGTTGCAGCTGAAAATCAGAACGGGTGTTCTCTGGGATGGAAATTTGGTGTCGGCCAACGAATTTTTAGATGCATACCACATCGAAATATAATAATTCTCATCTAAAGACTAGCAAATATAATTGGGGTGATTATCTTGGGAAAGTTTAATTTAAATTTAGCTAGCTATGGATAGTGGAAAAATTATTTTCTTCACCGGCTGTATGTTTGCCGGTAAGAGTCTAAGTTTGATAGAAAAAGTGCAGGAAATTGGTAAACCCTTTGAGGGTTTTAAACCTCTGGTGGATACTAGAGATGGTGCCTTCATAGCTTCAAGAAATTCTACCAAGAAATTGGCCGCGAATATGGTAGATGACATTAGTATGGCAATGAATAGTGTAGCCGATGTTGTAGTCTTCGATGAAATTCAATTTTTCAAAACTGAAGGCTTTGAAGAAGTTATAGGCGCCCTTAAAGATAGAGGTAAAATAGTTTTGATGAGTGGTCTGGATAGAATAGCAAACGGTGACTACTGGAAAATATATCCAATTGCCCTAGACTTATCTGATGAAGTGGTGTACCTATCTGCCATCTGTGATCTCTGTGGCAAAACAGCCACCTTTACTAAGAGGTTGGAGGGAGGAAATGAGGAAATTCAGATAGAGGGAGAAGGAGTTAGGTACATACCAACCTGTGAGCACTGTTTTAGATTGAAATAGTTAAAATATACTGGCATAGTTGTTCCAGAAAAAATACTAATTTTAAGTACAATGGAGACTGAGAAAAAACGGCTGAGAGAACTGGAGAAGAAAATTCTAGAGGCCGACGAGGCGTACTATGGCCGCGACGACCCACTAATGGATGACGCCGAGTACGATAGAATTAGGCGCGAACTTGCAGAATTGAAAAAAAAATATCCAGAGTACTCCTCCAGCGTAGATATCGAAGAGAGCATTGGCTATAGAGTTTTAGATCATTTTCCAAAGGTTGAACACAGAGTTCCAATGACTTCTCTGGCTAATGGCTTTAGTCAACAGGACATTTTAGATTTTTTGGATAGATGTGGAAAATTTCTTGGAATGGTTGCAGATTTTGAAATATTCTGTGAGCCAAAAATAGACGGACTTTCCTTTTCTGCTCTCTATGAAAAAGGTGTTTTTACTAGAGGTTCTACCAGAGGTGATGGTTCCTGGGGAGAAGACATTACAGAGAACCTTCGAGTCATAAAGTCTTTTCCCTCTAGATTATTTTCGGATAATCCTCCGAATATTCTGGAAGTTAGAGGCGAAGTATACATGTCAAAGAGCGATTTTCTGGAATTAAATGAAAAAAATACAGAAAGAGGAGAGAAGATATTTGCAAATCCGAGAAACGCAGCTGCCGGTTCCCTCAGACAGCTAGATACGTCAATAACGGCAAAAAGAAATCTAAAGTATTTTGTATACACTCTGGGAGAATTTTCCAGTGAATTCAGCATAAAAAGCCAGATGGAGCTTCTGGATAGATTCTTTGAACTAGGATTTAAAATTACTGGAGAAACAAAGCTCTGCAAAAATATCGATGAAATTATAGCTTTTTTTGACCACCTCAGAGAAATTAGACATAGTCTGGACTACGATCTGGACGGCGTTGTCTACAAGATAAATGATATGACCCTGCAGAGAAGACTAGGATCCGTTGGTCATCGCCCTAGATGGGCCATGGCCCATAAATTTCCAGCGGAGCAGGCCATAAGTATCATAAGAAAAATAGACATACAGGTAGGAAGAACTGGAGCACTGACGCCGGTAGCTCGACTTAGCCCCGTTAATGTTGGTGGAGCTATAGTTTCCAATGCAACGCTGCATAACAGAGATGAGATTGAAAAAAAAGACATAAGGGAGGGTGATGAAGTTGTGGTGCAGCGAGCTGCCGACGTAATTCCCCAGATAGTGGCGGTAAATGCCGGTAAAAGAACAGAAAATAGTAAAAAATTTGTTTTTCCAAATAACTGTCCGGTCTGCGGCAGCCGAGTTATAGCCTACGATCTGGATGTGGTCCTCAGATGCAGCGGTGGCATCAATTGTCAGGCCCAGGTGGTAGAAAGTTTAAAACATTTTGTATCAAAAAATGCTTTTGACATTGATGGTCTCGGTGAAAAACAGATAGAAAAATTTTACAGAGAAAAAAGAATAGTAAAATTTGTGGATATTTTCAGATTGGCCGAACGAGAGAATTTTATAACCTTAGAGTATGATAGAGAACATGGTAAAAACATTTCCACGGACGAGCCACCTCTAGATAGGCAGAGCACCATGGCTAACTATCCATCGCTACCACTGCTATATTCTGAAGGGTTTGGGAAAAAATCTGTAAAAAACCTGTTTGACAGCATAGAGAAATCCAAACATGTGACACTTAACAGATTCATTTTTGCTCTAGGAATTAGGTTCGTAGGAGAAACTACAGCAAAATTGCTAGCAAAGAACTACAAAACACTGGATAATTTACTAAAGAGTCTAAAGTTGGCCTCTGAAAAAAACATTTTTAGCGAAAGAAATAGCGAAGAGTACAAAAGATTCTGCTCCACAGACGGTATAGGTGAAAAGACCGCTAATACGATTCTTAACTACTTCGATGAAGATAGAAACGTGAAAATGATAGCTGAACTGCAAGAGATACTGGATATCGAGGACTATCAGAGTGATCCAGATTTCATTAAAAATAGCAAAATATACGGCAAAACTATCATGTTTACTGGTACACTCGACAACATGACTAGATCCGAAGCAAAAGCCAGAGCCGAGGAAAAGGGAGCGAGAATTCTAGGAAGCATTTCCAGCAAACTAGATATTCTTGTTGCCGGCAGAGATAGCGGCAGCAAATTAAAAAAAGCACAGGAGTTAGGCATAGACATAGTCAATGGAAAAGAATGGGATGATTTATTGAAAAATTAATAGCGTAATATTTGTACTTTCTGTGGCATTATTTTTTAAAATTTGAGTTTGCTTTTAGTTATAAAAAATTTAGATTCAAGACGATGGATTAGTGAATACTTGCTGCAAAAAGCACTATGGAGTGAAGCACAGTGATGATGCTTTTGCTGGCAGTGAAGCCCACATAAAATGGGATAGAGAACTTTTGGGGTATAGCGAAGTCAAGAATGGCAAAATTTCGTGGAATTCATTAAGATAAGTTCTATTTGAATTTAAAAGAAACTGAGTTTAGATTCAACCATAGAAAAGAAGACTTTTATGCATTATAATTAAACAAGTTTAGAGGAAATCCCCTCTAAACTTGTCTTGAACCAAGTTTTATTCATTAAAATGAAAATTTCAAAAGAGATAGTTATGACTAAATTGACAAATTTTGTTTTCCATTCTAGTCTGGCGATAGCTATTATTTTTAATATCGTAGCGGTGGGCAGGGCCAAAGCTGAAGATGTGAATGATTTTGAAGAACTGCAAGGGGCCATAAATAATAAAAAAACAGAAATATTCATAAAAAATACTATAGATTTCACCGCCAATGGACCAGTGATCAACTACAGTAACATAGTCATCTCTGGACCTAGCGAAAATGCACCAGGTCTGTTGAACGGAGAAAACAGATATAGACTTCTTACGTTCAAAAAAGATGCAAAAAATATTTTGTTGAGAAATCTACATTTTGACAATGGCAATTATAAGGATTATGACGAGGATGTACCTTATTTCGAAGATGGTGGTGGAGCTATCCGTTTTAACGAAGAAGTAGAAGCCAACCTAGAAAATCTTATTTTCAGTAATAATCATACTGAGTTCTCTGGAGGAGCTATTTTCTTCCAAGGAGTAAAAGATAAAAGTGATAAAAATAATAGTTTGATTTTCTGGGGAGAAACCATATTTAATAGTAATGAAAGCACCGACAATTGCGGAGGAGCCATCGAAGCTAGATGTTCGAATCTAATTTTTAAAGAAGAGACAAAGTTTAATGATAACAAATCTTCATTGTTTGGTGGTGCCATCGACCTATATTCAATAAGTGGCAGAGGTTCTAGTCTGACATTTGAAAAGTCAGTCACATTTTCTGCCAATAAAAGTGGTAGAGGTGGTGCTATAAATTCTAATGGGGATATTAAAGATAGAAATATTCTAATCTTTCGAGAAAAGGCTACTTTTGTGGGAAACAGCGGTTATGGAACCATTTTTGCCGAAAATTCATCACTAACCTTCGAAGGATTGGCAACCTTTGAAAAAAACACGAACAAAGACAAAGGTGGAGACAAAGACGAAGGTGGAGCCATCTACGCCTTTACAAATACATTTATAGAATTTAAAAATGGTCTTCGTCTGATTGAAAACTCTACAAATGGAGCAAACAGTGGAGCTCTGCATATGGCAGGGGAATCCAACGATGAACCAGCCATCATTACTCTAATACAGAAAAATCCACTGGTGCCAACGGAATTCAGAGGAAACAAATCAGGAGCCAATGGAAATGGAAGAAATGCTGTCTATATGGAAAGGCACTCTCAGTTTAAATTTACTGTGGAGAAAGGCAATGTTGATGTCTATGATGTTTTCAGTGGCGATAGAAATGAACCTGATAACATCATAACTATAAACAGAGACAATGGCTGGATCAATATAGAGAAAGGCGGCTCCCTGGAAAATGTTAAAGTTGTCAACAGAGGAAATTTGAAATTAGCAGGAGAATCCAGAGGACTCAACCTGACTACTTTTGAAAATTCTGGTATCATTAGATTTGAAATACTTCCCGGAGGATCAAGTGCTAAAATCAATGCAGATAGCATAACTCTGAATGCTGGCACTGTTCTGCAGATAGTGGCGATCAAGGGACAGCTCTACAAAGAGGGAGAGAGCTATGATATTTTGGCTGTGAATAAAACAAAAATAAAGAAAAAAGAGGAAGAAGAGGGAGAAGAAGAGGGAGAACAGGAAGTGAAACTGGAAATGGAACAAAATAATAATACTATAGATGACCAAAACATCAACCTGACAAGCCTTCACAGAGATTTAAAAATTGAAGGAGAATTACTAGAAGGTAAGA
>JAITAR010000019.1 GCA_031284025.1 Rickettsiales bacterium
CTTTTTTGTAATTGCAAGTGACTAGGAAAAAAAGATCGGGATTAATTTCTTTTTGTCTTGCGAGTCCTACTGGCCAGTAGCTATATCAAATGGTGGCAGTTCTTTTAAGAGGCCAAACATATACTTGATTTTAACGGACAAATCAATAGAGTTTACCGCGGCAGCTTAGCCGTATAGCCCAGATAGCTCAGTCGGTAGAGCAAAGGACTGAAAATCCTTGTGTCGGCAGTTCAATTCTGCCTCTGGGCACCAGTATTGTTGCAGGTTCTAGTGCTAGCTGTTACTCTGATTCCTCTGTGGGGTTTTCATCAGCTCTTTGAATTTGTTTCCCCGTGTCTTGAAATTTTCAAACATGTCAAAGCTGGCAGCAGCTGGGGATAGTAGCACCGTGATATTTTCTAGATTGTGATTTTTTATTGATTTTATCAGATCTTCTAGGTTTTTGAAGAATTCCGAATTTTTTAGTTTGCCTACTAATTTTTCTCCTGTCTGACCGATAAGAAAAACTTTGCTGACATTTTTATTTTTTTCTATAAATTCTAAAATTTCCGAATAGTCTTGTTGTCTGTCGAGGCCACCGAGAATTAGAAATATGTTATCATCTTTAAAAGTCTTTAGGGCCTCTATGGTTGCTTCTGGTATGGTAGCTATGCTATCGTCTACAAATTTCGAATTGCTCTCACTGTCACTGTAAAATACTTCCAGCCGATGAGGTAAAGTTTTGAATTCTCTGAGACTTTCGAGAGCTGCCCCGACATCCAATTTTTCTTTTTTTAGCATAGCCAATAGAGCACATAGATTAGTAAATATGTGTTCTCCTTTTATATTATTCAAAGAATTGATGGCAAATAATCTGTCTTTTCCATAGCAGATGTTACCATCTCTAATGTGGTAGGAATCTTCACTGTTGAACAGATTGCTGTAGTTGCCCATGTCGACATATTTTGAAGTTATTTGATCTCTATAGTTTACGAAACAAATTTTGCTGTACTTTATTATATTTAGTTTATCTCTGAAATAGTTTTCATGACTAATATGCCAGTCTAGGTGTTCTCTAAAAAGATTTAGAAGAATTCCATAGTCCAGCCTGTACATCATCTTCTGAAGTTGACAACTCGATAGCTCCAGCAGTAGGTAGTCATAGTCACCGAGTGAGTCTATAACATCTAGGAACGAAACTCCAATATTTCCGAGTAATGCTACCCTATGGCCAAGAGATCTAAGCATATGATAGCACATTGATGCGGTTGTACTTTTTCCCTTTGTACCCGTTATTCCTATGGTTTTTAGAGGAAGGTCACAGGTCTGCACTTCTGCCAACAATATATTTAAAATAGAGGTAATCAGGGTTCCTCTGTATTCCAGGATTTCTATCTCTCTTCTATAGAACGATATCCCTGGAGACTTCACTGCTACATCAAATTTGCAATCTAAAATCTTGTCTTCCAAAATAAAATCTATTCCCCCTAATTTTTCATTAACTTCTGAGTTGGTTGCAACGGTAATATTTTCTCTAGGAATTCCACGTCCTATCAGCAAATCTAGTATAGATTTGCCTTCCAGACCATAGCCCCATATCAATATCTTCTTGTCTCTTAGAGCATCAACATTCATAACTCAATTTAAAACCCCCCTTCGGGTTCATTACAGATTCTCATGTAATTTTCTCCACTATAGATTCCAGTATAGAAAAATGTGGCAAAGGAACCCTAACGTTTCTGCTGGAAACTTCAATGTATTTTTTATCTAGCAACATTCTATAGTTGCTATTCAAAATGTCACTAATGTTTCCTGAATGCAGCTGCACATATTTTTCCACATTATCAGCCTCCACACCATCTCTCAGTCTTAGTCCCATGAGCAGTATTTCTTCAATAGATTCTTTCCTGCTAAGATTTTCCCAGATTCTAGAACCATGGCCAAATTTTATTACATTTTCCTGCCATTCTATTGGACTCTTTATATTCTCTACAGATATCCTTGGTCTATGGCCATCCACAAATTCTTCCCGTAGGCACAGTCGACTGTGAGCTCCAGCCCCTATGCCCAGCCATTCACCACTATTCCAGTAGTTTAGATTGTGCCGACATCGGTGACCATCGGCGGCATAGTTAGAAACTTCATAGAGAGGCAGACCAGATGAGTCCAAAAATTCATTAGTTACTCTGTACATTTCTGCCGCAGTTGATTCATCCACCGTTTTTACTTTTTTTCTACCAAATTCTGTATCTGGTTCGATGGTAAGTTGATAGAGCGACATATGTCTGGGAGATAGCTCTAGAGCCTCTTTCAGTTCTCTAGACCACTCTTTCGTAGTTTGCCCTGTCCTTGCATAGATTAGATCTATCGAATAGCTGTCCGAAAAATACCTCTGTGCCATTTCTATAGCCTTTAGAGCCTCAGATCTGCTATGGATCCTACCTAGAAATTCTAAATATTTATCCTCCAGTGACTGAATTCCAATTGACAGCCTATTAATCCCTCTGAGTTTAAATTCTCTGAATTTGTTAATTTCGCAGCTTGCGGGATTAGCTTCCAGAGAAATTTCTATATTTTCATCTATTCTAAATGTGCCATATATTTTGTTCAGGATGGTTTCTATAGAGTCTATGGACATCAGCGATGGAGTTCCACCACCGAAGAATATAGTATTTACCGTTTTATTCGGCAGAATACCTGAATAATACTCTATTTCCTTTACGTAGGCTGTGAGAAATCTACCCAAATCAATGTTAGTCATTCTATAGGAATTGAAGTCACAGTACGGACATTTTGACAGACAAAACGGATAGTGTACATATAGTGAGATATTCCCAGACATAGAAAAACTTTAACACAGAAGATCTGTTCTACAAGAATGTAACTAAAAGCCAATAAAATCCACAGTAAAAAACAATTATGGCATGAAATTTGCTATGGAAAAGAATTCCATATCGTTTAAATATTTTGTGGATCCAATGAAATAATTTTTTTCATAGGTAGACCATCCTGTGCGATGTCTCAGCCACCAGTAAGTAGAATATAAGCCGGATTCTGTATATGATAATCATCAATCTAGGATTACAATTACTCGTAATCTCAAGCTATCTACCACGGCGTCTGGTGTGAAGAAACACCTGTAATTGCGCCAAATTTGATATTGCTCCTAGTAGGGTTTGCCAACGCATCGCATCACTGTGTGCGTAGTGAGCTCTTACCTCGCTTTTTCACCCTTACCCCGATGGGGGCGGTTTATTTTCTGTTGCACTTTCCGTAGGATCACTCCCCATGGCCGTTAGCCATTACTATTTCTCCATGGAGTCCGGACTTTCCTTCCAACCTCTAGAGGATGGGCGATTATCCATTCTACTTACTGTGACCAGTGTAGCGAGAAATTATTAATTTTACAACATTAAATTTACAT
>JAITAR010000058.1 GCA_031284025.1 Rickettsiales bacterium
ACTTTTACCAACCTCCTCCGAGAGGCTATTTTTAAAAATAGCCTCTCGGAGGAGACTGAAATACCTATTAATCGTATTCCTATTAATATTAGTTAAAATTGATGTTTTTGTTGATGTTAAGTCAAGGCAGAAACAACGAATTATCTCTCTAATTTTTAAACCTTTTAAATGACTGTATTTCATAGCTTTTCCAGTTTATTGTTAATAATAAACTAGTCCAGCCCCTAATTTATATCAATCTCTGACACCAAACGAATTACCACTTTCATATCTGCGCAGGCCATGATAGAAGAACCAAATGCTACCCAGAAAAAACGAGACTGCTATTCCAATTGGAATCAAAATACTTGGCCAGCTTGCATTGTTGATCATCTCGACCGGCAGAAATGTCAGCATTCCAGCTGGAAAGAGAAACATTAGGAATATTCTAACACCTCCGGTGTATATTGAACCTGGCTGGGTACTCATATTTAAGAATATGATCATTATCTGTATGCCCCAACCTTCGACATCTCTGATATAGAAGGCTAGTGATCCTATGAATATTGCAACGGAGACAAAAATCAGGAATCCCAACAGTACGCTTAGTATTGTAACTAATATGTTGTGAAACGAGACCATTCCAGACCAGCCAAAGAAAATGATGCCTGACATAAAATCACCTAGAGCGAAAGGAGAGGAACGCGAACAGGCAACGTTTATTAAGATATTGCGCGGCTGCAGTATAAAGTTATCTAGTTCACCCCGTTCTATATAGCCAGCTAGCGTATCCGCTAGACCTCGAAAGCAGAAGGAGTATAGTGAGTATGCACACATACTGATTGCCTGCATTAGTATTACATGTCGGAAACCCCAGCCGTTGATCTCTTTGAACTGGTGAAACAGCACAATCCACGTCGCAAACATAATCAAATCACTTGCTAGCATAGACATTGATTCTATCCAGAAATTGAGTTTTAGTGAATAGACCTGGGATATGTTCGTTTTTAGCAGCCTAGAAAAGAATCTAAAGAATGATTTACCCGCCATTGATACTCACTTTTTTTAAAAGTTCTGAGTAAAGCCATCTGGAAACAAAAGATGCAACAACTATCCAGCCCAGCAGATGAACAGTCGTGTTTAGCATAATTGTCCAAGAGAACTCATAGATCAATCTGGATATTTCGTAAAGTCCATGTGGAAATGGCGTGAGCATAGATAAATTGCGCAACCAGGGTGGATAAATTGTTAGTGGATAAAATAACCCACCCAGAACAAACATAAACTTTTGCCACAGTGAAAATATCGAATTTGTTGATTGCATATAGAGTCCCAACAGTCCAATGGAAATCATACAGAGACTTGTGAATAGTCCGGACAATGGCATCAAAATGAACACAGCGATAATTCCATAGAATGTTGTTGGCAGAGCACCGGTTATAACGAATGCTAATGCTGAGCTACCTAGCAATAGAAAGGGCAACCGCGCACAAAATACACCAATACTCTCAACAACATGCTGTTCCAAATAGGAAAATGGTCGCAACAGGGAGTAGCCTATGTTACCAGATCGTATATCATTTGTTATTCTCTTCTGTATACGCTCATCAAAGGAAAAGAACAGCATCTCATTCATAACCAAATACCAGACAATGTTTACGGGATCAAAACCTCTGTGCCCTATTGCCTGCCACAGCTTTTCGGTTACAAAAACCAGAGTGGTCATAAAGCAGAGGCACAACACTATCATCGCTGGATTCTCGATCTGACCCATTAGGGCGTTTCTAAAAATTATCCAATACTTTTTCATGGTTCCTTCCTGTCGTAGATTGTTTTAATGATTTTCTCCATAGAGGGATCTTCGATGGTCAAGTCCACTGGCGATATGTCTTCGATGATTTTCTGCAGAGCAATCTGTATGGGAGTTTCCTTTATATCCACCTCCTGCTCTATGACTTTGCCACGGTTAGTCTTTGCGGTTATTATTTTCTTTGACAGATAGGTTGCCCTGAGTTCCGTGATTTTTTCGTCAATTACAATTTTGCCATGGTTAATGATTATCGCACGGCCACAGACATTCTCCATATCACCCGTATCATGCGAAGTCAGCAGAATCGTGGTGCCCTCTTTTCTGTTCAATTCCCTAAGAACTTCACGAATTTTTGCCTTAGCCACAATATCCAGACCAATCGTTGGTTCGTCCAGAAACAAAATCTTTGGATTATGTAGCAGAGACGCAACAATTTCACATCTCATACGTTCTCCCAGAGAGAATGTGCGCACAGGCTTATCCATGAGCTCGGCTATGACGAATGTTTCAGTTAGATCATTCAGACGCTTTCTAAAGGTCGCATCTGGTATGCTATAGATGGCGGCCAACAGCTCGAAGCTTTTAATAGGGGAAAGATGTTGCCATAGTTGAGAACGCTGCCCAAAGACAGCTCCAATTTTATAAGATAGTAGTTTTCTATCTTTCCAGGGAACCAGCCCAAGCACATTTGCAGAGCCAGAGGTTGGATGTAGAATGGATGTTAGTATTTTTAGAGTGGTCGACTTACCAGCTCCATTTGGTCCTATGAAGGCGACTCGCTCTCCCTCCTCTATTGAAAAGGATATTTCGTCTACAACCTTCTTCTCCTTGTACTCTGGACGAAACAGTCCCGCAAAGAACGACTGTTTTCGCCGTGTATAAAACAATTTAGAAAGTTCTTCAACTTCTATGGCACGTGTCATAATGAATTCCTGGGTTCAGCGTCACCAAAGCATTTTAAACAGGATCCGCTGACTCATCTCGATTGCGTACGAGTTTCCAGTCTGTAAAGCGAACCTCTAACTATAGGTAGAAGATATTCCACGGAAAGTTTAAAATCAAGAATGGTATGGGACTGACCGGGCCTACGCATGACATTTCATAGACATACTAAATATCAGCAGTATTTTTTTTAAAATTAGTTCAAATAGGTTTTATGGCTCATAGTAATAAATCCACAGCAGTTTTGTTATTCTTTTTTTGTCAAAAATCACTGAAGAACTATGAGTTTATTTTTCTCCCATTGATTATTTTTTCTTTCCACCAAAACCATTGCAAAACTTTGACCATGTAATATACAGAGGAGAGTTAACACTAATAATGAAACAGTTGCCGTGAGAAAAAGTGGAAAGGATATATTTAATGAGAAGATCACTAGATGTATCAGTGACCATCTAACTGATCCACGTTCTCCCAGAAATCAGAAACATAGCTTCACTGGTCTCATCTGCACTAGCATCTGTGCAGTGCTGTCTGGCATAGATAGTTTTATGGGAATTCAGGATTTTGTTGAGATTCACTTTAGAGAACTATCTAAGTACTTTGATCTGGATGGAGGTATTCCCAGTCATGATACCTATAGAAGACTCTGGAATGAAATATCTCCCTCTAGATTGGAAGAATCCTTTAGAGAATTCATAGATTGTCTAAAGACAATGATCAGCAGAGTAATAAGCATAGATGGAAAAACCATAAGGAATAGTGGCACTAGAAATCCACTGCACATAGTCAGTGCCTTCTGTCAGAATAATCAGATGGTATTCTGCCAGGAGAAAGTTAGAGAGAAGAGCAGTGAAATATTAGCAATTCCTAAACTTCTTAGAATGTTAGACCTTAGAGATAAGATCATAACCATAGATGCTCTGGGAGCACAGAGAGCTATCTGTGATCAGATCATCGGAGGCTTCGGAGACTATGTCATAGCTCTGAAGGGAAATCAGGAAAATCTCCACGAAGATGTTAAACTATTTTTCCAAGGAAGGAATGATGAGAATACTATCGGTGACAATGTCCAAATGTCCTCGGATCTACTACCTAACCGCATAAATCCAAATATTTATTAAAAGTTACATAGTTCCCTATACAATAAATCTAGGTTAATGTAAATTGTACAGTAAAATGACACGAATAGCAAAAAAAGTTATCTGTGATGAGGAAACTCTGGAAGAACTACAGAGAATAGCGAATAGCTAGAATGGAGAACTAAGAATCATCAGACGTGCTCGGATGATTCTTAGTTGTGTTGGAGGGAAAAGAATAAAGGATATGGCTCTAGAACTTGGAGAACAGCAGGATGTCATAGCCAAATGG
>JAITAR010000074.1 GCA_031284025.1 Rickettsiales bacterium
TTAGAAGCCCCGGAGGAGGAAATACTCCAAAATCTGGTCCAGACTCCGGTGGAAAGAGTAAAGATGTTGGCACGAGTCCAACTGCAGCTGCCGATGGAAAAACCAGTCCAGGATGGACAACAGCCAAAGATTCTTCTCCCGTTGGCAGTGGAAATACCAGTCCTACTGGAAAAACAGCAGCTGTAGCTCCAGTCCCGAGCACATCCGTTCCCGGAGACAGAAGAGATGGCGCTATGGCTAACATTCCCTCTGCTGTCGGAGATAATGCCACCAGCCATATCAGAAGTAGTCCACAGAGTGCAGTCATAAATACCACTAGTGGTAGTGTTGATATTAGTGATATAGGCCAAAATATCAATCAACCTAATATTAGTAACAAAAATCGTAGAATTAATCTAGTAAGAAATATGAATCATCTAGGTTTATCTACCATTGACCTAGAAGAAGCCACCTCTGCGATAAATTTAGCGGGAAAAATAATGGATAATATGCTGAGTAAATTTCTGCAACCTTCTGCTCGGCGAGAAATCACGCAGGGTAGTTCGGAAGTTCCCAATAATAATTTACAGGAAGATATGGGGGGCGGAAAGGCCAAACCAAAAATATCCGGCGTTAGGAATCCAATAATGAAGGAAATTTTCTTGGCAGCAGAAAAGATACATAATAAGGTCGCTACTGTGCACAAAAACCGCTTCCCACCAAAAAAGCAAAAATACCAGGCAGCGCCAAAACCCTCTCACCACCCCAATATACAACACTCGCCATGACACCTGGGTATTCTCTCTACGAGAGCAATAGTTAGTGCCAAAGGACATTACAGCACAATGCAACAGACGGAATTCTTTCTTTCGGATTCCGTTGCCTCTACTAACTTTTTGGCTATGACTATTATATCACCATAACCCTCAAGTTCTCCTTCCATAAACTTCCTATCAGAGTCATTTGCAAATATATAGGAGGCAATACAGCCATGAAACGCATCACTAGACTCTACACCATTCTCTTCATACGAACTCTGCAGGACAGCTATTGACGCTTCTAAAAAATCTGCTTTTGTTTTTCCAAAATCTCCTGTAGAGTTTACTAAATTTTCGTATTCCACTATAGGTAAAGTCCTATAACCTAGCCTACTAACCAACTGTATATCACCCCTCCCGGCAAAGACCATAGGGGGCAGAGACAACAACAACACAGTGAAAAAATAACTCAACTTTCTCATGGAACTCATTATTAGATTAACTCTGAAAGGAAGACGGTAGTATGTTTTTAAAAAATTACAAGTTTTTTTATTGACTATTGGGACTTCACGCTATTTCTGGCCATCATTGGCAAAATTTTCAGTTTTCTACATACAAATTCTCTACAGAGGAATCAGAAAAATTTCTTCAAAATACAGCAGAAAATCTGAAAAATTTCGCAACAAAGCAGGAAGTAGCGTAAAGTTGATTATTATAGCGTTTCTATACACGCTGCCTATAGCAGGTTTTTTATTGGAATATACGTGGCTAATGACTACAAGAATATAGATTTTAGCATGAGTGATGTGTCTAAATATTGTGAAGCAACAGATGATACAGTAAAGGAAGGGAAAACAAAAGAGGAATGTTTGGAGGCCTCTGTAACTGTTCTGAAGAAAAAAACAGACTGTGGGAAGAAGTTAGAGGAAATGCTGCCGGCGTAATTGTTGCCAGTTATATGTGTGGAAATGACAGGAATAGAAAATTTATTAAAGATGAGCTGGGAAAAGAACATGAGTATATTGTAACTATAGCTGAGGGGCTGATAAAAAAACAGGGTAAAAATAGAACAGTGACCCCTCTCACGGGTACAGTAATTACGTCAGACTATAATTCTCCGGCGTCATTTAGTAATACAACAGATTCAGGGGGCTCTGCACAAAGTAGATGAAAAATATCTAGTAAGCCCATCCTCAAATCTGTCTTCTGTTTTCTAGGAGTTGATTTTGAGTTGGCTACGGCACAGTTGGAAAAGCAGTTTGTGCACTACTTAGTATACCAAAAGGATTATTTTTTCTCCTATCTTCATCAATTACCTATGTTGTGGCTAAATCCACAGCGCTGGCTGAAAAACTAGGACTCAGAAGTCCAGCAAAAACTCCGGAGAATAGCAAAAGAGGCCTAGTACCCATTAGAAAGCAACCACTGGCTGAAATAACCAGAAAATTTGGTCAAATTATGGGTAGAAGAGCTGAAACAGCTGAAGCAGTCGGAGATAGAAAACAACCTGGGAAAGATAGTAAAACACGGACAGGGGATAACAGTAGAGCAGTCAAAGATGGAAAACAACCCGGAAAACAACCCGGAAAACAACCCGGAAAGGATAATAAAACGGGAAAATCTCCTGGAAAATCTCCTGGAAAATCTCCAAAAACTAATAGACTGCGGGATCCTGGAAGTTCTGTCACTGATGGTGGAACTAGTGGTGGTCCAGGTAGTGGTCTAACTAGCCGTCGACTATCTATTGGAAGCCCCGGAGGAGGAAATACTCCAAAGTCTGGTCCAGACTCACTTTGGTGGAAAAGGCAAAGATGCTGGCACTAGTCCAACTACGGCTGCCGGTGGAAAAACCAGTCTAGGAACAACAGCCAAAGATTCTTCTCCCGTTGGCAGTGGAAATACCGATTCTACTGGAAAAACAGCAGCTCCAGCTCCAGTACCAAATACATCCCCGGGCACATCCATTCCCGGAGACAGAAGAAATGGCGCTGTGGCTAACATTCCCCCTGCTCCCGGAGATAGAGCCACCAGCCATATCAGAAATAGTCCACAGAGCGCAGTCATAAATACCACTAGTGTTAATATTAGTAATATAAGCCAAAATATCAATCAACCTAATATTAATAACAAAAATCGTAGAATTAATCTAGTAAGAAATATGAATAATCTGGGTTCACCTACCATTGGTCTAGGGGGAGCCACCTCTGCGATAAATTTAGCGGGAAAAATAATGGATGGTATGCTCGCTGACGGTGGACTGTCCAGTATCAATGATAGGCCTAGGAAAACCCAGGGAAGACACAGACAGAACCACACAGCAAAGGCAGTCAACAAAGGGGAGATCAATAGGCCTAGCGCTGGTGAAATGGTAGAAAAAGCAAACGGAGGGGCCTTAAATTTTTCAGAAAAAAACTCCAACACCCACCATGTACTCCAAAAAAGAAAAGAAAAACGCAATGAACTACACAAACAACAACCCATCACCCTCCGGTCTCTCTAGAGCAATCATCCGCCACGAACGGTGGCTCTAGGATCGTAATCTCTAATTCAGTCTGTCTATAAAATAACGCAACAATTAGACTTCCCTTCCGATTCCGATAAATTTCTATAGACATCTTCAATAGCTCCCATAACTTCACCACAGCCAGTGAGCTCCTCTTTCATAAAATCTCTACTGTTCTCATCGCTAAATAAATAGGAGGCTATACAGCCATCAAAGGCCTCTTGATTATTTGTGAAACCCATTTTATAAGATTCCTGCATGCAACCTATGGCAGCCGTTAAATAAAAATCCATTTCATTTTCTCCCTTTTTTAAAAGACCTCTTTTTTTAGCTTCTTTCATAAAGACATTCTTAACTTCCCCATATTCCTGCAAAGTCAGAGTATTAAACCCAAGTCTACTGGCCACCACGCTACTCCTTGGACTGGCAACAGCGCTCTGAAAAGAAAACAACAGTGAGAAGAAAACCAAAAACTTTTTCATAAACCTACTATTAAAATTAGTCCAGCCAGAAGTATAAAAATTTTTTCAAAAAACGCAAGAAATGTTAATTCAGTCTGTCTATAAAATAACGCAACAATTAGACTTCCCTTCCGATTCCGATAAATTTCTACAGACATCTTCAATAGCCCCCATTACTTCACCACAGCCAGCGAGCTCCTCCTTCATAAAATCTCTACTGTTCTCATCGCTAAATAAATAGGAGGCTATACAATCATTGAAGGATACCTGATTATTTGTAATACCGTTTTATTGAAACTTTTTCTAATCCCTTTCCATAGGATTTGTGCCCAGAAAACTGGAAATTTTGCCACTGGTGGCCAGAAATAGCATGAAGTCCCAGTAATCGACATAGCACTTGACAAAGATAAAGCCAGCGGGCATGATTCCAACAAAATGGAAGGAAAAGCAGATAAATCCCTAAATTTATCAAAAGAAGAGAGGTTAGTGAATTTTTCAGAGGAAAACTCCGACAATCATCAAACACTCCAAGAAAGAAAAGAAAAACGCAATGAACTACACAAACAACAGCCTACACTCGAACAAAAACCCCATCCAAACAAATCGCCTGACCGCTCTAAATCCCACCAGCTTTCTCTTCATCATTAGACCTGTTTCCAATTGTTGTAGAGAATGTTATTGGAGTACTGAAGAGATTTATAATTCTCTTAGATAAATACAGATGCAGAAGAAAGAGATTTGGTTTCAGATTTAACCTAATAGCTGGTATCTATAATTGGGAGCTGAGAATGGTGGATTGGGGGTAATTGGGAACAGGTCTAATGTTAGCAGTCTCTCCCTGTCTATATACTCTACAGGAAGGGAAATAAATTTTTATGCTCAGTACAAAAAATAATTCAGTAAATAATTCCAATACGTCGCATGCTATTGACATATTAATTTTTTCCCCTATGATAGAGAGGGCTACCAGATAGTCTAAAAAACATCGTAATTTGATAGAACACAACCGAACATTATTAACAAATCTGTGGGGATTATATGGAAAATGAAGATATTAACACTGGCACGGTCACCAAAAATATCGAGCCAAAATTAATTTCTCAAAAAGAATTGGGAGAAATCGCAGCTGATTTGGATATTGGAGATATAAAATCTATCAAAAACACTTTTTGTGATTGGATGTTATCCCATATGAATTGTAAAACCTTAGAAGAGACCAATAAAGCCCGTATAACTGCTAATGAAGAAGAGATTGCAAAAAGCATATCATTTGGGGAATGTAATATTACTTATGAAGAATTTTGCAATCTTTATTCTAAAAAATTAATAATACCCAAAGATGGATGTGGCTGGCCAATTATCATAAATGGGAATTCTGTCATAGCTATGGCGAACAGACTAGATAGTAGTTCGAACAAAATTGATACTAGTCTGTATTGGAATAATGTGGATCGTGATAAAAAAGAGGCCGATAAGGCAATGGAATGTGGTTTGTGGGAACCAGTCAGGGAATTAATGGACAATCCCGATGATAAATTACATATTGTCATAGTACGTGGTGGTTCACCAGAAACTGCTGAGCTTAATCTTCATACCAGCTTCACTCTAGTTTGTGGAGGCCGATGTTTTGTATTTGACAGCGCGTCAGCAGTGAAACGGATAAATACTTGCAGTATGAATACTATCAGAACCGATAATATATATGCGGTGCAATCAGAAATACAAAAAGATCCTTGTTCTTGTAGCACAATAACACTAGGAACTATAGAAGGTTTAATAGACACTTTCAAAAAAGAATACAACTCCGACCCCGTTAAGTTTGCCAATGAATATTTATGCCTCTTCTTCCAAGAGCCAAAGAAAATCAGCAAATCTGACGAATCGCCAACATTATTAACCGAAGAAACTATAACATTATTAACCGAAGAAACTATAAAATATAAAAATAAAAATGGGCGTGAAAAATCTATCGGAATTTTGCCAAAGGAATTTATTGGAATGGCACAAACTGTACTTGGAATAGAGGCTCTGAAAAAAACAATCGCCGAGAGACTTGAAAATTTTAAAAAAATTACTCAAAAACTTGAGAAACTTGAAGAAGAATTTGAAAAAGAACTTGAAAAAACAAAGACAGCGAGAGAGAGAGTGATTGATGAGAAACTCGAAGAAAACATAGGAGATACAAAAACAACTAATAAAGAATCCAAAAAATTCTGGGAACCCGAAGAACTCGAAAAGCTTAAAAAAGATATAAAGAATGCAAAAACAGTCGATGAAATACTTAAAAAACTCAAAGAATATAGAGAAATCAATGAAAAAAAATCTAAAATTTTGGAAGACTTGGAAGAAAAATTAAATGAAGTTACAAGAAATTATGTAAAAGAAGAAATGAATTATGTAAAAGAAGAAATGAATATAAAGGCAGAAATAGAAAAGTTAAAAATAATCTTCAACCTCAATGAACTCAATAGAGCTGAAAAGCTGGATATGACTAAACTGCCGACTCCCAGAGAAACAGTTGAAAAAGTGAAAAGAGAAATGGATGAAAAAGTGAAAAAAGAGAAAATACGGAAAGAGTTATCGAAAAAATATGAAAAGAAAATTCTTGAAGAAGAGCAGAATAAAGTTATTATGGAGGAAACACAGAAACGCGGAAAAATAGAGGAAACAGAAATAAAGAAAATCTTAGAAGAGAAAAAAGATGAAATAAAAAATAAAATAAAAGAAAGAATGCCAACTGAGAAAGAAATAGAAAAAGAAGCAGAAACAATACTTATTTTTGAAAAATTAAAAGGAAATATTACAATCAACGATAAAACCACGCATTATAAACAAAATTCTTTATGGAAGGAAGGTTTTGCTGGCATTACAATTAAAAATGGGACCAGCAAATCTGGATTCGAAGGATTACCAACTTGTAAAACGGATGTTAATAAACAAAAGTCTCAAAGCAGACTGCCTTCTAAATAAAGCCTGTTCTGGGCCCGTCCCCAAATTGCCTGGAAGAGAGATTAGGGTGGGTTTTTCAGCCTACACTAGTCCTGACTCCAGCAGAGTCCTCGATGACAAAGGATCGATTTAGGGACAGGCTCATATCTATATTTCTCTGAAAGGATCCCAAATCTCTTCAGAACTCCAATAACATTCTCTACAGCAATTGGAAACAGGTCTATTAAAATAGCTTCAGATCGCAATATCGGGCCAGTGGACTATCTCTTCCCCTCCCAAATCTCCCTCTGTTCTTCCCAGTCCAGAGGAATAGCTCTTTTTTTAAGTTCCTGGAGAGTCAAACCGGGTTGAATGTTACCTCTGAGTATCTTTTCCTTCAGATCGGGGGCAAGACGATTCAGGTTATAGATATCACAGACATAGCTGATAGACTTATTTTCAAGAATTGAGAGTTCTTTCAAAGAGAAAAGATTTTCACAGGTTAGTCTATGTTCATATCTCTCTGCCTCCAGCAGGGCTTTTTTGAGAGTTAGGACAGCAGAATCCTGAGTCTTCTGCTCATCTCTTTCCACTAGAGTGAATTTCTCACTATTTTTAGGTAGAACTATGTGAGTTTTTCCGCCTCTCCGGAGGAAGTTGACGGGAACATTAATTTCCATAGTATCTCTGTTTACCTTTTCTACTCTGGAGAGATTGGCTTCACTGAGCAGATGGATGACAGCCTCTAGAGAGAATCTTAATTTTAGATTCTTTGGCTCCACAATGATTACCTCCAGAAGACTGTTGACTATCTCCAGCTGTTCCCGGGGGAATAGTTCCTGCCAAATAGTTTCTATGTTCTGGAAGGATCAATGATATGCTGCTCAGTAACAATAGTTTCTTCTCTCTGCTCCTTTAGAATTCTCATAGTATTTGCTATGATCTGGGGAGATTGGAGGAGTCTATAGATCTCACTGAGTACAATGGACTCAATCTGCTGAGCCGGAATAGTTTTCAGTTCACAGTTCTCTCCCTTTTTTTGAAGCTTTGTGGTTCTGTAGTATCTATATATTCTTCCTTTTTTACTGGTGTAGCACTTTTCATATCTAACTCAAAAAAATAGAGAAAAAATTCTCGAATAAGAAAAAAGAAAAATATAAAAAATGCTAAGTTAGAACAAAAACAATAATAAAACGTAGAGGTTGAATAAAAGTTACAGAACAACTGCTGATATGTAAAATGGCACTAGACTGGAGAGAAAAGTTAGAAACTTTCATATCTTTGCTAGGCACTTTTCCACTGCCAACTGAAAATTTCCTAGGCTTTAGTTTTTTCACATTTTTAGGCCTAAAATAAAGATGTAGGTCAGGGAGAGAGGGAAAAATCTTGGAGGCCTACATCCATGGAGAAAACGAAGTTTCCCAAAAGAAATTTATCCCTAGCGGAGAAAAAACAAACTCTAGGTTGTAGGCTGAAAATTTTACCACCTGAAGTTTGTTTTTTTCCATCGGAGGTATTTTCCCTCCCAAAAACTTTGTTTTTTCTAATTTGCTTTTTTCTCAAAAACTTTTTTTATAGGTCTATGCCAG
>JAITAR010000065.1 GCA_031284025.1 Rickettsiales bacterium
AAAAAAAAAGAGAAAAACTTAATGCATTTTCTGATGTCTCTGCGGGGGTAGACAATGTGAAGTTGGGAGAAATAGGAAAAAAGGAAAATAATACAGTATTGAAGCAAGCTCAAGGCACTAATTCGGTTAAAGCTTTGCGAAAAAAAGACATTGAACGCAGCGAAATTGGTCTAGACAAACAAGTGACTAGTGCAGGAGGAGAAAGTTCAGAAGGTGAAAAAAAACAGGAGGAAAACACCAAAGAATTCTCATCGGCCAGAATATCAAAAGGACCGATGACACTAAAAGATTTTATTGTTGACGAAGTATCTGAAAATAGCAAAATTGACGATAAAGAATTTGGCTACCTTTCAAAGGCCGGAGCAGTTACACTATATGAGAGAGCAAAACTCTCTAAAAAACTTAAAAAAGCAGAAAAAAAATTCAACGAAGCGGCCATAAAAATGGAGGAACTTAAAAAAGAGTTTAACGACACGACCATATATGTCGGCGAGAATTACTCCAAGAATATGGCGAGTTTGGTAGATAAAATTGGTGGTGACGATACAAAGTCTGCCGATGGGAAAAATCCCAAAGAAAAGAAAGAAATGCGCAGGGATATCAAAAATTTCTATGACCTAGTTGATAGCGAAATCAAAAAAATGGTCCATAGTAACACTGATGAAAAGAAATTGAGCAGGGAGGAAGAAATAGAAAAACAGATGGAGTTACGTCAAAACTTTATTGAAGGAATAAAAAAAGACGATAATGAAAAATCCGATGATAAAATTCTCCAAATTAAAAATCTCTACAATAAGCATAAAAATGAAATAGATGGACTCGAGGAGAAAGTTAGGGAGTCAGACATAAAAACTAAATCTACAATAGATTCTTTAAAAGAACAGAAAAAAATTATGGAAGAGGTTATAACCCAAAACGCAAAGGAAATAGTGGGAGCAATGACTAAAAATCTGGGGGGAAATGATCTCATCAGAGGAGACTCTGGTAGTCTTAGCGACAGTGACATAGAAAAATCCAGGACAGTGGAGAAAAAAATACGTGAAACGTTGGATAGGAATAAAGATGCCATTGAAAAAAATTTGACCAAAAAAATATCTGCAAGTCCTCTGGGAGAAGAAAATTCGCGTGAAGTCACAGAGTACAGTAGCGATCAATTAATTGAGAAGTACGGAAAAACAAGTCTAAGGAATTTTATAGCAAAAAAAGTGTCAGAAAATAGTCATATTTCTGATAGCCATGGCTTCAATCAACTTTCTCCCGAGGGGGCAGCCATGCTCTACGATATGAACAAAGAGAAGGGGGATGAATCTAAAAGAAATTTAATATTTGCTGGGGAGACGCGTTTTGTTTTGGCACTATATAATATGGATGCAAATTTAAACAAACTTAGAAATAATGAGCTCTATGGAAGTGGTAAAGGAATTAATGGTGAATGCATAGACAAAAAGATAGATAGTTGTCTAGAAAAAAATACTAAAGGTAACTCTAACGACGCCAGCAAAGAAAAAAAATCAGAAGACATTAAAGCTTTCTATAAATTGGTAAATGAAGAGGTGAAGCGTATAAAACAGGAGGAAGGAAACAAAGAAAGAAGTTACGAAGAAAATATAGAACGGCTAGTGGAAATACGTAAGGAAGCTTTCGAAAATGTTAAAAATGGCAAATTTAAAACAGATTCCGATGAACAGAAGATATCTGCCGCTGAAGCTAAAAAAATATACGAAGAAAACAAGGAAGATATAAAGAATATTGAGGAAGATATTGGCAAGGAAGATGAAAAAGTTAAAGGTGCGGTTAAATCAATAGCAGAATTTAAAAAAGAAATGGATGATGTGATAGATCAATACGCCAGTGTTATAATAGATGACATGAATGCTCAACTAAAGGAAGCAGCCATTGTGAAACAAATATCTTTGGAAAAGGAAGATAAAGAACAGCTTACTAAAGCGGAAGAGGAATTATCTAATGAAATGTCTTTGACAGATGAAAAGAAAGAACAATGTTATGAAATAAAAAAGAAACTATCAAATAAATTAAATTTGACAGATGAAAAAAAAGAACAATTTTCTGAAACGGAAAAGGAATTATCAAAAAGTATAGATAATAATAAAGAAAACATAAAGAAAAGTATGAAAGAAAGCTTAAAAAGTTTTAATTCAAATTATGTTTCAGAACTTGAAAACCCCTCTGTTATCCCTAAAAGTAGGGGCAATGGTGTGCAGCTATAGAGCTACAGTACTAACTTTAGCAGATAATGGTGTGGGGGGGGACAACACGGCGGGAATTGGCACATCGCGGCGGCGCCGCCCTCCCGCGGGCCCCCCCCCGGTCAACAATAATTCGAGCACCCTAGAGTGTTATGCCTGCTTCTTTCAGTAGGGATTCCAACTCGTCTATTAGGTTAGCTATTACGTCTAAACCATCCTGCCAGAAACTTCTGTTTTTTGTATCTACGGCCAAAAATTCAAGCAATTCGGTGTAGTTTTTATCGCCTCCTGAACTGAGCAGTTTAAGATATCTATCCTGAAAATTTCCGGGGTCTTTCCTATAGACACTATAGAGAGAATTCGCTAAACATTGTCCAAAGGCTTTGGAATAGGCATAAAAAGGCCTACTCAGAAAATGTGGAATGTACACCCAGCTGTATTTATATTCATCACCAAGTTCGAAAATGTTGCCAAGATTCTTTCTCTGAACAGACAGCCAAATTTCACCCAATTTATCCGGGCTAATTTCACCATCTTTCCTTTCTTCATGGACCATTCTCTCAAATTCTAGAGAAGATATTTGACCCATGGTATTATCTATCATGGATTCTATTTCCCGAGCGACTATAGCAATTTTTCTATTCAGATCCGTTTCATTTTTCAGTAGATACCTAAAAACCAGTCGTTCTCCGAAAATTGAAGTTGTTTCTGTGAGAACTGCTGGCACATTGGACATAAAATAGCCATTGTCTTTGGCTAGGTAGATATGTATGCCATGTCCCAACTCATGGGCCAGAACTCTAAGATCATTGGCTCTTCCGTAGAAATCTAGTAGCAAATATGGGTGTGCCGTTGTTGTAGTGGGTTGGGTAAAAGTTTTGAATATTTTACCCTGTCTTGGAGAAACATCTATCCATTTGCCATCAAAAAACTCCTGGCCAATCTCTGCCATTTTTGGAGAAAATTCTCTATATGAGGCTATAACTATAGCTTCCGCCTTCTTCCAAGAATATTTTATCTCATTGGCCGATCTCAGGGGAGCATTTTTATCGGTATAGAGCAATTTATTTTTTCCGAGGATCTTAGCTTTGAGTTTGTAATATCTGTGGAAAATATTCTCATAATTTTCCCTGACTATTTTGTGAAAATTTTCCATAGTTTCATCTCCAACGGCGTTTTCTAGACTTGCACTGGAAATTGGTGTATCATATCTTCTCCAGCGATCAGACATATTTTTGTTCCTAGCCAACGTGTTTGCTATATGACTGAGAAGTTTTATATTTCTCTCTAAATTTTTACTGACTATCTTCCCAGCTTCTATTCTTTTTTTCTCGTTAGCATCGTTATTTATAATGTCCGCCATCTGGGATCCATTCATAAGCCTATTCTCAAAGGTAAACTTCATTTTGCTAAGAGTTTCATCAAATAATCTTAGCCAGGCGCCATTGGCTACCATATCCATGTCGGTCATCAGATACTCAAGATCACTGGAAAGTATGTGGTCTCGAAAAAGTTTTAAATTTTCAACGATTGGACCATAACTTTTCCTAAGATTTGAACTGTCCTCCAATCTTATGTCTATTTCGTAGTCACTTAATCTGCTAAGCTCCACATAAAAAAATTTCAGTTCTGACTGCAACTCTCCGATCTTTTCAAGAGATTGCTGAAAAAACAGAGTATTTTCGTTCACCATCAAATTACTAGCATATTTAAGATAGCTAAAGGACATTATCTTCGCTCCCAGTTCTTCTATCTTTTCAAGTTCTCCGAAAGCTTTGTAGAGTTCATAGCCACTAAGTTTTTTTACAGTTCCCTTGTATTTTCTAACAAATTTGACCGCTCTATCTTCCATATTCAGGAAATCATTTTTTATATTTTCATCATTTATTCCTGAATACAAATCACCTAGATCCCATACTGGCAAATCCTCTTTATTTTTCGCATTTTTGTCTCCATCAATGACTTTTTTATTTTCTGTCCGATTCAAGCTGAAAATAACGCAGATTGCCGCCGAAACAACTAAAAAGGATATTAGACGAGCAAAACCTCGATTTTTTTTATAGTAAAATAAATTGCCCATAGCCATTTTGGAAAGTAATGTATGTTGACGACGGTATTAATTTTTAAATCATTGTCAAGTTTAGCTAGCTATTCACAATTCATCCGCGACCCACTAAAAAACTACAGAAATTCTCTTCTAATTACGAAAGAAAAAAATACAAAAATTAGATGATCAACGAATATGGAGACAAAAAATGAAGGAAACCAAAAATCATCAATTAACATTGATAAACTTAAATTTAAATTTAAATTTAAATCAGACGTTGTCTATGTTTACTATGCTATAGATTGGAGGTGGCGTGGAGCGGTTATTTACAGATTTTATACCAGTTAGTAAAAATAAAAGGAGATTTTCATTTTTTAGTATTGTACTGTTCTTATTTAAAAGTTCAGTAGCTATATTATTTCTGCCAATTTTTGTTATTTTTGGCATTATGGAGTCTAAATTTTTTTTGAAACTAGTAAAACGTATTGTTTTTGTGATATATCTGTTTCTGATCGGCATGTGTATCTACACCTTTACAACAAAAGATAAAATAATGAAAAACAGCAAAAAAGTTACAGTAGATATTGATTTTCGTGATAGGATAGAGAAATTCAGGTAATACATGGATTACATAGATTCTTTCATTGAGTACATAAAAACTGTGAAGGGTTTGTCAAGAAACACCATTGATTCCTACAGAAGAGATCTAAAACTGCTACTCGGCCATTTAAACGGCAGAGGACCTATTTCGATGGAAAATTGTACCACTTCAAATCTGAATGATTTTCTGGAGCACGTTTCATCCCGCTACAAAAGCAGAACTATGGATAGGCTGGTCTCATCGATAAAGCATTTTTTCGATTTTTTACAGCTAGAGGGCTACATACTATGTAATCCATCAACATCACTGGAACATAGAAAGCAAACGATAGGACTACCAAAATTTCTAACAGAAAAGGAAATTGAAGCTCTATTTTCTGAGTCCGAGAGACTTAGCAATTCTAATTTTGGTCTGCAATTCTACTGCATGTTTAGTCTACTATACGCAACGGGTATGCGCATATCAGAGCTAGTTGAAATGAAATTATCTTCTCTGGAGATAGAATTTGATCTTGCTAGCGGTGGCTATAGAATTAAAAATTACCTGAGAGTACTGGGTAAAGGAAATAGGGAGAGAATTATTCCCATTGACAACGGCACTGTCAGTAACTTGCGAAACTACATTGATTTGAGAGAGAGGCTTCTTGGTGGACAACACTCCTCCTATCTTTTCACAGGCAGTGTAAAATTTCTAGAGAAAAGCCAACGAGGCAAAATTATAGAAAAAGTAAGGAATAGGAAAGATAAACATGTTTCTAGGCAAGTTTTTGGCAGATATCTGAAAAATCTGGCTAAAGCTGTCAACATAGATGAAAATAAAATTTCGCCGCATGTGATTAGACATTCGGTTGCAACGCATTTGCTGCAAAATGGTGCCGATCTGAGAATAATACAGGAAATCCTGGGACATTCGGATATATCTACGACACAAATATATACCCATCTAGCCAGTGCTAAATTGGATTCTACCATCAGCAATTTTCACCCAATGGCAAAATTAGACAGAACTACCATAGATCCATAGAATCTGTAGATAGAATCAAAAAAAGCAGGCAATTCAATTCATCGAATAAATATATTGTATATTGCTTTATAATTTGTATTTTTCTGCACAAGATTTTTTCTAAAGTTAGAGAGTTGTTGTATTTCAGAATTTTAAATCTTCACGGCAGTGAATCTGGTGGATTTTTATACGATACGAAATCTGCAGAGCAAGAAGCTAAAATGGCAAAAGCCAGAGATATTATTCACGGTAATCTGAAAAAAATATTTGATATATATCTTAATTGTAGAGAAATTACGGCTAATGAGGATGTCAAAAGTGCTGTGGCATCTGTCAGGCTAGTGATACGGCAAAATCCAGAGAAAATGCAAATCTAGATTGACTATGATGTGTGCAGGATGTATTCAATGCATTGACTTATGACAAGTTAAATTGTGTAATTAGTTCCGCTATGGCAGGCGTAGCTCAAAGGCAGAGTAGCGGGTTGTGATTCCGTTGGTTGTGGGTTCAAATCCCATCGCCTGCCCCACAGGCCTCTGTGGTGGAATTGGTAGACACGATAGACTCAAAATCTATTGTTGAGAGACATGTCGGTTCGAGTCCGACCAGAGGTACCAGGGACTTCTGTGGGGTAGAGCAGGAGCGAAAGGCTTGATAGAGGTCTATAGGCTATCCTAAAGGCGAGGGAATGGTCCGCTGTAATTTCATTCTAGAACAGGGCGATTTGGAAATCCGTGGGAAGAGAGAATGGTAAATATTTTGGCTGTAGAAACTAGCTGTGATGAGACAGCTATGGCTATAATCGATGAGAATAGAAAAATACTGTCACAGGTAGTTATTTCTCAGATAGATATACACAAAGAATTTGGCGGGGTTGTTCCGGAGGTGGCGGCTAGAAATCATTTAGACGTCATAGATAGAGTTTTTACTAAAACTTTAGAAAAAGCTGGCCTAGCAGTTGATGATTTGACTGCAGTGGCGGCAACTACCGGCCCTGGGCTCATAGGAAGTGTTGTGGTGGGCACTGTATTTGCTAAAACTCTTTCAGCCGTACTTAACATACCATTCATAGCAGTTAATCACCTTGAAGCCCACGCTCTCAGCTGCCGGCTAGTGGATGATGTTGCCTTTCCCTTTTTTCTCTTTCTTCTTTCGGGAGGCCATTGTCAGCTATTGCGAGTAGATTGTGTTGGTAATTACACTAAAATTGGAGAAACTATAGATGATTCACTGGGAGAAACCTTTGATAAGGTGGCCCAACTTATTGGCCTTGAATATCCTGGTGGGCCAAAGATAGAGGAAATAGCAAAGGATGGCAATCAATACAGATTCAAATTTCCAAAGCCACTTATAGATCATCGCAACAGAGAGCAGATTGAAAAAATGAAATTCAACTTTTCCTTTTCGGGTCTTAAGACGGCAGTCAGGTGTGAAGTTGAGAAAATTAAGGAGAAAGACTCTAGCCTAGGTAAGGACGGAAGTATCTCTATGGAGGATAGACGCGACATAGGCGCCTCATTCCAAAGAATTATTGTTGAAATTTTATCTGACAGATTACAGAATGTCATAAGTTGTGATGGGACTGTGGACACTTTTGTGATCGCCGGCGGTGTTGCCGCCAATCAATATATAAAAAAAAATCTCGAGATGGTATGTAGAGGTAGTGGCTGCAGATTAGTTGTACCACCGCCGGAACTATGTACGGACAATGGTGCTATGGTTGCCAACGCTGCTCTGGAGAGGTATAGACTTGGCTACATCGATGATCTGGAGGTTGCTCCTCTGGCTCGGTGGGAACTTGATGGGTTAAAGAATCATGTATATAGTAAATCTAATTAGATCTATTTTGTTTTTCATTGGCTTTTCAATAAATTTTACAATTCTAACATGGGCTTTGCTAGTAAAAAAAAGCTTTCACCTAGATGATTTTTATCTGAAATGTACAAAGCTATGGGCAAAAAATAATGTTCTGCTGCTGAAGTACATATGTGGTGTCGACTACAAAGTTATAGGTCGGGAGAATATACCAAATGATAAGTTTGTGGTTGTCTCTAAACACCAGTCAACCTGGGAATGTTATTTTTTATATTGGTTTTTGCCCGGTTACCCAGTATCGGTCTCGAAGATGGAGATCTCATTTTTACCCATATTCGGATCAGCACTGAAAAATATTGGAACTCTCAGCATTGATCGTAGAGATGGAGCTAATTCTATGAAAAAGATTATGGAGGAATCAAAAAAGTTTGTGAAAAATGGAAGAAACATCTTTATGATTTTTCCACAGGGTACAAGAGTGCCGGTTGATAGCAGTTCGAATGACTACCCCTACAAGTCAGGTTTTGTGGGAATAGCTAAAATCAACAGGCTGTACATTCTACCGATATTTTTGGATTCTGGAAAATGCTGGGCAAAGGGAATGTTTGTGAAAAAACCAGGAACAATAACTGTCAAAATCATGCCACCACTTAGCTATGAACATTATCAGGATATGGATAGGGATCAAATTGTTAAATATATAGAAAATTCAATAGAAAATAATCAAAATCCATATAGTGCATAGACCCATACTCTACATTTTAATGCTGCTAGCAAGCTCTCTGTCCTGGGGCAATGAAATTATGGGAGTAAAAGTTGAAGAGAGAGATGGCTACAGAAGAGTGGTATTTTTTCTCAGAAATATGCCCAGATACTCTGTCTCCCAGAAGGGAGAAAAGATTTCTCTGAAATTCGAAGATATCGATAATAGCAGTCCAAAAAATTTTTTAGAGGCTCTTAGTTTTCTGGATATTCTAAAGCAGGCAAAAATACAAACCGATTTGAATAGCAGAGGTAACAGTTTGGAACTTTCAATGTTATCTAAGCAGAGTGGGAAACTCAAAAGACATTTGTATACCAATCCGGATGATGGAAGCAAGTTTTTTAGAGTGATTATTGATATAGATAGGGTAAGGCAGGAATCTACGGATATCGATGGTTTCATAGCCACTAAGGTAGGTTTCAGAAAAAAAGATAGTACTGAAGTTAGGGATAGGTCAATGGGTGAAATAATAATGGATAGCGTCAGAGCTAGCAACATCGATGACCTTTTTGCCCTCAATAATATAGGGGATGATGCAACGGTAACAGAAAATCTGGAGCAGCAGAATAACAGTGGGATAGATCTGTATAGCTTTTTGAAAGAGATAGTTGAAGAAAAGAAGGATAAAATAAGAGTTCACAGTTCTAAAAAAACTGCAGATGGAGTTCTGCCGCCTCGACAGGACAGGCGATTCATAGTAGTTATAGACGCCGGCCATGGAGGTAGAGACTCTGGGGCAGTGGGAAGAGCAGGTACGAAAGAAAAAGATATAAATCTGAAGTTTGCTCGGATCCTAGAAAATGAATTGAGAAAAAATAGAAAAATTGAAGTGCATTTGACTAGATCCTCCGACATATACTTGAATCTCAGCGATAGAATCAGAAAATCGAGAAATCTTGATGCTAATCTTCTCATATCCGTGCATTCTGATTCCAGCACAAATAAAAATACTAGGGGATTGACAGTCTATACACTAACTAGAACAGTTTCTGATGTTAGAAGTATAAAATATCTCAGGGATCATAATATGACCATGACTAGAACTGTTGAACCTCATGGAGGCAAATTTGATATAATCAGAACAATATTGGACATATCTAGGTATAGTAGTTTGAATGAGTCCAATAGATTCGCCGAAATTTTGTCCAGAAATTTTATAAATAGCAGAAACATTAATACAATGCCGAAACCGCATAAATATGGTGATTTCGCTATATTACTGGCTCCAGAATTTCCATCGGTTTTGATAGAGTTAGGATTTCTTTCCAATGTTGGTGATGAAAAATTATTAAAGACAGAGAGTTATAAAGTTGATTTGGCTAGAGAAATCGCCATATCGGTTGCAGATTATCTATCAATTAGGTAGAGATGCATGAACGCTGTAATTTTCATGGATTTATTTTTTGTTGAAATTAATTTTTATGACATTACTACGACTGCCTTTGGGCACAAAATCTTTCCGAAGATTTTTAGTGTTATTTTCAACTTCAGACAAAATATCTTGCATTTCATCGCCATTATTATTTAAATAGGGCACTGCTTCGATATCGTAATTTTCGTCAGATAACATGAGTCCAGATAAGTTAATTATATTTTTTTCTTCCCTTTCTTTTGACATAATAACAAATATTTTTATCTCTTATTAGAATATATATGTTTTTTGATTTTTCAACCCCCTATGGCAAAATAAAATTGTTTTTATTTTTCCTATTTTTCCCACTGGACAACAGTCTTTTTGCCGTTATGGGAAAGACATCTCTGGGCGGTGATGTAAAAAATATTGAAAAATTTCTACTTAGTGGCGAAGATAAGAAAATATTTGAACAAGTTAGGAAATTACTAGTTAATAAGGACTGGACTGAAGCTAGAATTTCGGGCAAAAAAATTAAAAATGTTGGCTTCAGAGAGGCAATGGGAACTTACATAGAATTAAAAAGATTTAAGTCTGTGTTTACCATGTCTAGAGAAGATGTGATTAATCTAATAAATTTTAATCTGAATAATTATTTTCTAAGAGAATTTGAAAACTTCAATAAACGAATAGAGTTTTTTTATTTAAACAACACTGTAAATTTTTCCGACGTAAAAAATTATTTTGATAAATATCAAAGTAACGATATAAATGTTAAAGTAAAACTCTTTAAAGAGGAAGAAGTCTATCTGGAACAGTTAAAGAATACGGATCCGAAACAATCAAGGATTCTTATGTATGAGTTGAATAGAAAAATTCAGGAAACATGGATTAATAAAATATCTTCCGGGGAGGAGCAGGAAATTTTTCTGGAAAATTTTTCCTCTAGATTCTCGGAAAATAATTTTCTGGAAAGAGCAGAAATGCTTGTTTTTAAAGGAAATATCGAGCTTTTGGGTAAATTGCTGCCACTGATGAAAAATGAAGAACATAGAAAACTATTCAGTTCTATAGTGGGAATATGGGAATTTCCAGAATCAATCGACAGCTTAGAGGAGGAAATACCGAAAAACCTATATGACAATGAAGCTCTGGTATTTACTAAAATGAGATATTTTAGACTGAAGGATTTATATGATAAAGCTATAGATATACTATTGAATCTCAAAGGCCAAAAAAAATACGGACAATTTTGGTACAACTATAGAATATTCTTTGCCAGAGAATTACTGGGCAATAAACGCTATCAGGATGCCTATGATATTATCTGCAACTACAACGGACCACTGGATGCTAACTACCATGAGGCACTGTGGCTATCGGGATGGATCGCTCTGCGATTCTTAAATAAATATGATTTGGCCTTCAAGCATTTTAACAACATGTACAAAAATGCAAAATATCCTATTAGCATTGCCAAAGCATCCTATTGGCTTGGACGGGTGTCAGAGAAGAAAAACGATAGAAAAAATGCTATCAACTGGTATAGTGTTTCCTCAAAATATCCATTGACCTACTACGGTCAATTAGCCAGCTATGAAAAATACGATCTGCTGGGGGAAATCGATAGAAATAAATTATTCAATTTTCCAACGGCTCCGGAAATAAATCCAAAGGATATGGAGATTCTTGACGGCAATAGAATTGTTAAGTATGCACTTTTATATTATAGCTATGAAAATAGAAAGGAGGAAGCTAGCGAAATATTCAATGAGCTTACATCCAATCTGTTAAAAACTAAAGGTGAGGTTGCTGGGCTGGTAAGAATTGTAAATGGGCTAGGTGATGAAAGGCTTTCAGCCTCAGTTTCAAGACAGGCAAGCTACAGAATGGTATTTTTTGTAAAAAATATTTTTCCCATCGTAAAAGTAGATAGAAAGAAAGACAGTGGAACCATTGAAAATCTAGTCCTGCTTCACTCCATAATAAAGCAGGAGAGTGATTTCACAGTAAATGCAGAAAGCAGTGTTGGAGCCAAGGGTATTATGCAAATAATGCCAGCCACTGCCAAGAGAATATGCAAAGATTTGAATATAAAATATAATGACTATCAACTAAAGCACGACATAATGTACAACATAAAACTTGGTAGCTATTATCTGAATAGGCTAGTTAGAGATTTTGGAGGATCAAAGATTCTAGCCATAGCGTCCTACAATGCAGGACCGAATGCTGTGGGCCGATGGGTAAGGGATTTTGGAGATCCCAGGACTATGGATGATTTGGAGGACGTTGTTGACTGGATAGAATCTATCGACTACAAGGAAACAAGAAATTATTTGCAGAAGGTTCTTGGAAATTTTATTGTCTACGAAAATATTATGGGATCGAAGCAGTGAAAATTGGAATCGCCAGACTGTATACGAAAAATGCCGACCCAGCATATAATTTTTGTAGCATAGAAAAAATGTATACGGAAGCTGTGGATAGGAATCTGGAATTTATAATTTTTCCTCGGCTATCTTTGAGCGGTTTTTCTGTCGACGGTAACTTTTTAGACGAAAGCTATACGAGAGATTTGCTTCTATACTTTGAAAAGATCATAAAACTCACCGATGGCAAAAAGGTTAAAATGTTAGTTGGAAATATATTCTATGAAGAAGGTGGCGAAAAAGATAGCGATATTTCTAAATTAACCAGGCGAGACTCGGCGTTTTTTATCGGTGATGGATATGTTAATGTAGAAATTTCTCGGAAAGAAATAGATAGAAATAATGTGATGGATGACTACAGATATTTCGATGGACAAAAATTCTTGGAGTATTTTTCCTGTGAAAATAAAAAGTTTTCCGTACTTTTGTCTGACGACATTTACTCTAATTTCAATATATTTTTGCTCAAAGATAACAGACCAGATTACATAGTTTGTCTAGACAGTTCACTAAAATCTTTAGAATTCATAGAAAAACGCCTGATAAAACTGGCAAAACTAGTGGACTGCCCAGTTTTCTACCTGAACAGCGCTAGCTATCTTGATGGTCTACTATTCAAAGGTGAAATTATTCTAATTAATGAAGATTTTGTCATAAAATTCAATGATACCTACAGTAGAGATGAGATTATTAGCTTTGAAGTAGACTGCGAAGATGGAACAGAGCTGCTGTTGGAAAACAGTGAAAGCAACGGTGAAAAATACAGCGAATTTTCCATCATGGAGAAATATTTTGGTTATGAAAAGATTGTAATTGATATAGATAAAGTTCTAAATTTTTCACCCGATAAAGTTAGAGATTTTAACTATGAATTTGTAACTTTCAGAAGGCCGGATCTGGCTGGCATTAAATTTATAGATTTGGAAAAATATATAGATCCAAAATTATTCAAAAAACTACCCGCGAAATGGCGGAGTGTTATTAAAAGTAGAATAATAGATTTATACCACAGTGGTGATCAATAAAATTGCAATAGATAGGACAGTTATAATATACACCGATGGAGCATGTTCCGGTAATCCAGGCATAGGTGGCTGGGGTGCTCTGATGATATGGGGAAATCATAGTAGGAAAATATATGGTGGCAGTGCAGATACCACTAACAACAAAATGGAACTCACAGCTGTCATAGAGGCTTTGAGCACATTGAAGCGTAGCTGCCAAATAAATTTGTACACTGACAGCCAATATGTAAAAAATGGGATCACTGATTGGATAAGAAAGTGGGAAAAAAATGGCTGGAAAAATTCCAAGAAAGAGAACGTGGCTAATAGAGAACTATGGCAAAAATTAAGTGATCTAGTAAAACAACACCGCATTGAATGGTTTTGGGTCAGAGGACACAGTGACAATGAAATGAATAGTATTGCCGATGAACTGGCAAAAGCCGGCATTAGAGATATACGTGCCCGTCAAAATTCCTAGAAAAAACAGAGGAATTTCCTGAGATTTTTTGATTTTTAGCAATATTCAGACCGAATAATTTATTTCTAATATAACTAAACTTTATAGATTTTCTATTTACTATATAAAAATAGTATTTTATTCTAAATATGAATTATTATTCACATTAAATATAGTTCGTATGGAATTTCTAAGAAGAAAAGAACTCAATAATAGGCAGGTAAATCTTGCCTTATGTTATGTCTTAGTGATAATGGCTATTTTACATGTTATGGCGATGGGCAGAGCCCTCGCTACCGTAGTAAGCAATTTTAAAGAACTAAAAAGTGTCATCGAGCTTCGTAACGAAAAAATAGACATAAAACAAAATATAATCTTTGAGGATAGTAATGGAATAAATATTGATTATGACAACCTGACAATCTCAGGACCGGAGGAGAGTATAGTTAATTTGGATGGTAACGGTAGGACTAGACTGTTGATGGTAGTTAAAAATTTACAAAATATTTGGCTAGAAAATCTAAATTTCATCAGAGGCAGTTACAGCAACAATGTTAACGGTGGTGCAGCTATCATTTTAAACAAAAAAACAATAATTACCATGAAAAATGTTTCATTTAGTAATAACAAAATCCAAAATGGTACAGCTAAGACCAGAGGAGGAGCCATATGTTCATATGGAGAATTAAATGAAAGAAATACTTTGATCTTCATGGAAAATACTAACTTCAGCGACAACGAAAGTACTGCAGGCTACGGAGGAGCAATCTATGCCCTGTTTTCTGAGCTAACCTTTAGTGGAGGGAAGATAGAATTTACAGGAAACAAATCCTTTCTGGACGGTGGAGCCATCTATACCAACAATTCATCACTAACCTTTGAAAAGCTGGCAACCTTTGAAAACAACAGCAGTAGGAATTTTGGTGGTGCCATCTTTGCCTTGAACAATGTATCCATAGAATTCAGAGATGGTCTTCGTCTAATTGAAAACACTACAGAGGATGCGCGCAGTGGAGCTATATACATGTATGGCTTAGACAGTAAACAACTGGTCACCATCAATATAATACAGGATAATCTGCTCGTGCCGACGGAATTCAGAGGAAATAGATCAGGAAACGGCAGAAGGAATGTTATCTATATGAAACAGCACTCCCGATTGAATTTTATTATGAAGAAAGGCAGCGTTAATATCTTTGATGTTGTGAGTAGCTCTGGTGATGTTAAAAGTAATAACATTTTAACTATAGGCATGGGTGTTGGCTGGTTTAACCTGGAGAAAGGTGGCTCTCTGGAAAATATCAAAGTTGTCAACGGAGGAAATTTGAAATTGGCAGGAGAATCCAGAGGATTCAATCTAATTGATTTCACAAACTCTGGCATCATTAGATTTGAAATACTTCCTGGAGGAATAAACGCCAAAATCAGAGCAAATAGCATAACTCTGAATGCTGGCACTGTTCTAGAAATAGTGGCGATCAAGGGGCAGACCTATAGAGCAGGAGAGAGTTATGCTATTTTAGCCATAGAGGGAAATTACAATACCATAGGTGGCCAGGAGCATATAAAATTAACAGTTCTCCTT
>JAITAR010000029.1 GCA_031284025.1 Rickettsiales bacterium
GTACAGATTGCCAAGTTGGTTAGCTTGTCTTCCCGCAGGTCTACTGTCAAAGCTTGCAGCTGAGGCCGGAGCGGATAAGACCTCCAAAAGTAACAAGGATTTTATAAAAATGGTCGAATATGTCTTTACGGATATAAAAAACCGCGAGGGCCTGGATGGCAAATTTACTTTCGAAGAAGATGCACCACATCTAATGAAACTTTTTGACTATACAGAAGAAGCTGTCAAAAATGCGATAGAAAAACATCTGAGGAACTACTTCAGCTATAACACAAATTATATGAATACCGTTGTCACCGGCTATAATCCCGATGCCATGGACATAGATAAAGTTATAATAACGAGAGAAAGTCTCATTTTTATGGAGTATTTCTCAATGTTATATGATATATATAAGTATAACAGGTATAACCAGATTCAGTACATTGTTACAGACCTAAAGAATAAAGAATTTAATCTATATGTTTCTAGCAATAAACAGATGAATTTGACTGATAAAACCAGTTTCACATCGAAGCATGCTCTATCCTCCAACGACTTTAGATTTAACTTCAACTATGAAGAAACTATTCAAAATTACAGCAAAATTGGGGCTGTGCTGGGTCTTTATGTTAATTGGATTAGTTTCTCCACTGAAATACGAAATCTATTTACATCGACGTTTGATTCTATGCATATACTTGATCTGACGGTAGGTGGCTACTACAAAAAAATACTTCATAATTGGGATGTTCATCTCAGTTCAGGAGTTTTGCTGGGTTTTACAAAGCTACCGAATGAACATAATCTTAAGGATAAGTTTGATTACAATTTCAAAAACAATGATATAACGCTATTTTTGCAGGGCCAAAAGACCTTTAACTATGAACTCCCGATTTTGTCCTCGATAGTCGTAGCCGTTGATCTGGCCAATACCTGGTTTGATTTCCATGACATTGTGATCAGGAAAAAGTTTACAAACTACACTGTGAGAAATAATAGCTACTATCTTCTGAATTTAGACTGTGGCGTTGATTTTATTAAAAATTTTGCTGCAAATTCTAGCGCTTCGATTTTCTTTAAGAATATCAACTATCTGAATAGACCGAATAATGGCTTTGTGCTTCAGAATAGAACATATAAAAACTTTACTCTAAAGACAAATTCAGTCATTGACGTAAAAAATGCCTTTTATATGGGTTTTAAGTTTTCTATGCAGGCAAAAATATTTGACCTGGAATGTTACTATGAGTTAGGATATGATGTGGATCTAGGTGACAGAAAAAGAGATTTTTGGAATTTAAGCTTTTTCCTATGGCTCTAGTGTAAATTTTTACTCTGCTGCTTAAAAATTTAGAATGATTGCACTCGGAGGCGATAGTGAAAATCTATGGCCAACCACCTGAACTATTGTGATTGATTTATTTTTTTGTTCAATTATCCTGCAACAGTTTTCATTAAAATGATTTTCAGTTTATGCCTAGAGTTGTTAAAAGTGTTAGCGATGCAAAGTTAGCCGAAGCGGCGGAGACTTGCCCCATGAATTGCTTTAGAAAAGATGGAAATTCTTTCGTGATAGATCAGAATGCGTGTATCGACTGTGGTGTTTGTCAAACAATGGTTGATGAGGGAGTTATAGTCGAGGATAGCGATGCTGATGAATCAACGATTAATTTTAACAGAGAAAAATCGGAGAAATGGCAGCCAGCCCAATAGTTCTGGGAGTAAAGGACGTTAGCAAAATATACAGAGAAGGCCGCACCACTACGGCTACAGTTTTTGATGGAGCAAGTTTTTCTATAGAAAAAGGAGAAATGGTCGCTCTGGTGGGGCTATCTGGATCAGGAAAGACCACTATGTTACAGCTGTGTGGCCTGTTGGACAGGGTGGACGAGGGAGATATTGAAATTAATGGAGTTTCTACTCGTAGACTTAGTGAGGAGGAAAGGACTGAAATTAGAAAAAGTAGCATCGGGTTTGTATATCAGATGCATCATCTGTTCTCCGAATTTAGCGCCGTCGAAAATGTCATGTTGCCACTCCTGGTAAAGGGCTATAGCGGTAAAGCAGCTAGAGAGAGAGCAGTGGTAATGCTAGAACAGCTAGGGCTTTCCGACAGGAAGGCCAACATGCCCTCCGAGCTATCAGGAGGAGAAAGACAGAGAGTAGCCATAGCAAGAGCTTTGGTAGCCGAGCCAAACATAGTGCTGGCGGACGAACCGACGGGGAATCTCGATGAAGCAAATTCAAATAGAGCACTGAGCCTTCTAATGAACACTCTAAAAAAGTTAAACGCCAGCTTGCTCATAGTCACCCACAACATGGATCTGGCGGAGCGTATGGATAGAACTATGACTATACGAGAGCACAAAATTCTAGACATAGGCACCTACTAGTACACAGAACAACTCGCGTGTGCACAGGGTGTGACTATGGCGTTAATCTTTAACCTTGCCTTTATTCCCATCATCGATGATGGGAATGCTAAGCCTAAGTTTTCCGCCAATCATCTCTCTCCCTATGTCCTTTGTAACAGCTTTGGTTCTAGGTATACTGAAACTCTGGTAGAAGGAATTATGGGAGGAAAATACCTTACCACCCTTAACCTTGCTATCAATCTCTTTTTTAGCTCTAATGGTTAGCATTGAATTACGAAGAGAAACGTTAATGTCATTGGCAGTGAAGTCCTTCGGCACTGTAATTTCCACCTCATAGTCTCCATTTTCCTTTCTATAGTTTGTCGTCAGATCAAACATATGATCTCCCCCACCTCTCATTTTTAACTTTCCCATTAGCAAATGACTAGCTCCAGCTGGTTGTCTATTTTCACCGCTCCTATCTTTTTTATCTTTGCTCTTCTTTGAAGAATCCTCTACATCTTCTTCTCCATGTCTGTTCGAAGTTGTGGTATTTTCTCCTTCAAATTGGCTCTCTTCTCTGTAGTCAATGCTGCGGAATGGCGCATCACCATTCAACATACTATTCACCCTATTTTTCAAGGCATTCATTTCTCTCTCAAATTCCTCGAATCTATAATCCATAAAATCCCGATCGAACATTCTCCCGAATACCCTTGGCCCATCACCATAGCCGATGCACCTTCTACCGTGGCCGGCAGAAGTTAAAAGCGCTGTCTCCAACTTTCTGTTTTGAATTATTAGTAGACAACAAATAAATACCAACAAACACATAGAAATCAGCAGAGCCACGCTAGATCTCGTAAAACCTCTAAACGTACTTCCCTTTGTATCCATATAAAACCCCAATTTGTTAAAAACCTACTATAAGTATATAGTGTGTTATAAAAAATTCAACCCACTGTAACATATCCATCCATCTCTATTTCGCCAATCGTAAAATAAGATTTTTTTCTACCATCAATACAATTATGTTGTGAAAACACTACATATTGTACAGTTAAATGTTAAATTTTTTAAAAAATAAATAGGAAACTCTAAATGTTAGAAACTACATTCGAAAGTAACTCCTCCGGAAAAAGATCTGTAGCCTCTGGCACCTCGATAGCTACTTACCAAAGAAACGGACACATTTTTATTTAACTCATAGCTGCAGCCCAGAGCCACAGAGCCAGACAGTTTGCCCACTTCCGTACCTCTGCTTTTCAATTTGCCAGAGCTGGCGTATTCTCTAAGGCTGGCAGAGATTTCTGGATTGGAATAGGATAGTAGATAGCTGGTGCCGAGAGAAATGAATGGTCTGAAATTGGCTAGATCTAGAGCCATAGTCAAATTTAAATTGCCAGCCACCAAATGATGGCTGCCACCATCTATCGTTAAATTTAAAACTCCTGCACCCTCCTCGCTAAATTTGCTGTAACCTAGCAGAGAAGTTTCCAGCGATGCCGAAGGAGTGAAAATCAGATAGCCTCTCACTCTAAATTCTTTTTCCAGCACCATAGCTGCATTAAATGTGTTGGTGGAAAAATTGGATTTTGCTATCTCATTTAGTTTTTCTATACTTCGGTCAATTTTGTGACTATTTCTTCTGTAGGACAGACTGAGAGCTAGGTTGATGCCATTGATAACTTCCGTTTCCAAACGGAGAGCTAGAGTCATTCCAAGGGCAGAAGCTTCGCTATTCTGGCTGTCTCTGAGAGAATGGTTAGTCAGATCTCCAAAGAAAGCCAGAGAAAGGTCTCTGCCGAACATTAGATTTCTAAAGCTATGGCCATAGTTAAGTCTGATGGCTGCGGCATTGTCTGCAAGTCCACTAGTTAACTTACTGTTGCTGTAGATAGGCTCCACCGCCAGAGTATTTAGCGAAGGAACAGGCCGATTGACTACATTCCCCTGGCTAGAGAGCAGATTCATTGTAATAATGTCAGTTAGCAGTGAGGGAGATATTTGGCTGAGAATTGTTTTTTGATTTTCGTGATTTTCAAACTC
>JAITAR010000091.1 GCA_031284025.1 Rickettsiales bacterium
AATTTCTTTTGGATTTATATTCTTTCCATTTTCTTCACTATGCTCAAGTTTTTTCTCTCCACTGCCTTCCTTTATCATATCTCCAAGAATTCTCTCTAGAATGCCAACAAAAATATTGCCACTGGCATCATTGAAATAGCTAAAGGCAATGGAATCTTTCAGCCAGTTGGGCTCCTCTATGTTTGGATCCCGATATAATATGTCTAGGGAAGCCAATATTATCACTGAAATTAAGAAACCCTTAATAAGACCAAACAAAAAGCCAAACGTCCTGTTGACGTGAACTGGCAAAAATTTCTCAATTTCTGTTGTCAGATAACTATTCACTATCGATAGGACAATCATACAAAATACGAACAAAATTACGTTAGATACTATATCCAAAAGAAACGGTGTTGATATCTTGTTTCGCAGCAGATTTGCCAGAAAAGGCTTTGCTAGTGATGTCAGATACAGTGAACCAAACCAATTTGATATCGAAGCAACTTCACTTAAAAAACCTCTGAGCAGCCCGATCAACGATATTATCAGCAGAATTACTACCACCCACAGATCAAGGCTAGATTGAAAAACCATAAAAACCCTTAGTTTATTATCATATCGGCTGTTCTCCCGTGCCTAGAGGACTGTAAGAAAACAACCAGACGGGCACTAGCTATACAGCTAGGCAGTTCTTATTTGGACAGTTAAATTGTTGTCCATCTCAGAAACAATTACAACGTTTTTATATTGACTATAGTTTTTTTTCAAAATTTCAAGTACAACGCTAATATTTTTTGCCCAGCTATCCGATAGAGCAGATAAAACCGGTATTGTATTCCACACCAGATTCTGATTATTTCTAAGAGTTTCACTGCTGGTAAACGACAGAATAGGAAGATTAATTCTAGCACTGGCGACACTATTCAAATACTCTGGCTTGTTACCTATTACAACCAGAGCATCGGCGTTTTTCGCATAGCCGGGCAGCAAACCAATAATATCGTTTTCAGAAAAATGTCTGCCTGAGCAATATTTCTGTAATGCAGTTTCGCCATAGGTCCCACTTCTATAGATCTCTTCCTCGGTGTCTCTGGCAATCTTTGCCATAACCTCTATGGTGTTCAGAGGATAATTACCTTTAGCGGTCTCATCGGAAGTCATTATGGCGTCTGCCTGCTCAAAAACTGCATTGGCCACATCGGATACTTCAGCTCTGGTAGGCTGTATGCTGTCGACCATGGATAGCACCATCTGAGTGGCAACTATTACTGGTTTTCTATAGAGTGAACAAAGAGTGACTATCTTTTTTTGCAGAGCTGGAACCTTAGAAAACTGAATCTCACAGGCCAGGTCGCCACGGGCAATCATAATGCCGTCACTTTCAACAATTATTTCATCAATGTTTTGGGTTGATTCAAAATTCTCGATTTTTGATATGATATGAACATCTTTATGGCCTTTAGCTATACAGTAGTCCTTAACTTTTCTAACATCTTTACCCGTTCTCACGAAAGACAGAGCTATCATATCGATATTCATGCGCAGACCGAAGTCTATATCATCCCAATCTCGATCAGTTACCGTTGGCAGAGAAACCGGTTTTCCAAAGAGATTTATATGTCTTTTAGTAGTAATGTTTGTCTGTCCGTCAGTAACTTCGAATGTTATGTCGCTTCCCTTTCGACTAACGGCTCTGGCGCGCATAACGCCCCCGTCGAGAACTATGACATCGCCAATATCTATGTCATTTACAAAATCTTTGTAATTTACACTTATCTTTCCCGTCTCCTCATACACCCCCTCATCTATTGTAATTACGAATCTATCACCAGTCTTCAGAAAAATTTTATCCCTAACCACTCCTGTCCTGATCTCCGGTCCTTTGGTATCCAACATTATGGCCACTGGTAAATTCAAACTCTTTATAGTGTTAATCTCTACCGTGTGTGTATCGTGGGATCCATGGGAAAAATTCAACCTAAAGACGTTAGCCCCTGCCTCCGAGAGCTTCACCAGCATCTCCCTAGAGTCAGATTTTGGCCCTATTGTAGCAACGATTTTTGTTTTTTTCATATTCATAGTATCTCCACAATTTAATTAACCTACATCCCCATCCCTCAACAATCTCACAGCTAACACGATGATAGCGAACACTGCAACCGACCTCCTTCGGCGATCACCTACCGCTACCTAGACACACATTCTCAAAATTCCGCCGTAGGTTGCAAAACACTAGGCAACCTGGCCCCTCTTCGCTTTCCTATTTAGATTCCTCAACTTTCTAATGGCTGTGCCTTTCCTATAGGCATTTTTCGAGACTCCTTTCATTAATTCTGATTCAAACTCTACAATCCTCTCCCTGACCGTTTGTGTGTTACCACCAACTATAGCCTCCTCGGCTCTCCTGAGAAAAGTCTTAATTCTTTGTTTCCTCGACCTGTTTACAGCACTTCTCCTCGCCGTAACCCTAATATTCTTCTTTGCCGTTAAAGTGTGCGCCATCTGCGTTCATTAGTTTTTTAAGTTTGCATGCCATCCCCAAAACTGCGGGACTTGCGGCCCTATGATAGAATGAAATTTTTAATAAATCAAGTGGGGGCAGACAAAGATGAAAACTATCTATTTATGACATATTCACCGGTGGATTTGAAACTTGACTATTATAAAGAGGCTTGCTATCATAAGAGAAATTCCTATTTATCTTTTTTATTATCATTTTGTGAGATGATATGACTTAGCACTGTCGCTGCAATTAATCTGGAGTTTATTATGGAAAAGGAAATTACGAGAAGGCAGAAGAGTAATTTTGAGATTACCAGGAGAGATCTTATTAATTTCTCAGCCATGGATGTTGGCACTCTGGTGAAGGAATTAAAGACGGATCTGGAGCATGGCCTGTCCACTGACTATGTAGAAAATCTACAGAACGAACACGGATATAATGAGATTGGCGGTGACAATGGCTACAGTTGGTACGGCAGTCTGCTGAAATCTATTTTTAATCCATTCAATGTGGTTTTGATAATTTTGACAGTTATATCTCTGATTACCGGAGATGTTAGAACTGGTTCGATGATAATACCACTAGTAATGATAAGCAGTCTGATAGAATTTATGCAGGAAAATAAATCTAATGGGGCCAGTGAAAAACTTAAGTCAATGATTAAAACTACTGCCACAACCATTAGAGATGGTAGAAGGAGGGAAATTGAGATTTCCGAGCTGGTAAAGGGAGATATAATCTACCTGTCGGCAGGAGACATAGTGCCAGCCGACCTAAGAATAATAGAGTCTAGAGATCTCTTCATAAGTCAGTCGTCCCTTACTGGTGAATCTGAGCCCCTAGAAAAATTTTCGAAACTGAGCAGAGCAATTCCCGATGGCAAACTGAAATCTCCGATAGAGCTAGAGGATCTATGTTTCATGGGTACAAACGTAGTTAGTGGTACGGCATTGGCTGTTGTTCTATCCATAGGTATGAGTACCTATTTTGGTTCCATGACTAAGCTGATAGGAGTAAAAAAGGCGGAGACTAATTTTAATAAAGGTTTGGCTGATGTTAGCTTATTTCTGATAAAATTGGTGATAGCGATAGCGGTGGTAGTTTTTCTGATAAATTGGTATACCAAGGGAGATTGGTTTGGTGCTCTAATGTTTGCCATATCCACAGCCATCGGTATGACACCGGAGATGCTACCGGTTATAATATCATCCAATTTGACTAGAGGCGTGCTGCTTATGTCAAAGAAGAGAACAATAGTTAAGAACATGAATTCTATCCAGAATTTTGGAGCGATGGATGTTCTGTGTTCGGATAAAACTGGCACTCTAACCGAGAATGTCATAGTTTTACAGTATCATCTTAATCTTCACGGCGAAGATGACCTCAGAGTGTTGAAGCATGCCTACCTAAATAGTAATTTTCAAACAGGACTGAAGAATCTGCTAGACCTGGCGATTATAGATAAGGCCGTTAAAAATAGTTTCTATAGCCTAAATTATGAATATCAAAAAATTGATGAAATTCCCTTTGATTTCACCAGAAAAAGAATGTCTGTGCTGCTAAGAGATAAGGAAGGAAAATTACAGATGATCACCAAGGGAGCAATCGAAGAAATGCTGCAGATCTGCCGCTATGCTGAGTATGATGGAAAAATTATAGAAATTGATGAAGCCATTAGAGATAACATTATTGGGACAGTTCTTAGACTTAATAATCAGGGTATGAGAGTTTTGGCTATAGCACAGAAAAACGACATTAGCCGGGATGAGCAAATTAATGCGGAAACCGAGAATAATATGGTACTGATGGGCTATCTTAGTTTTCTCGATCCGCCAAAACAAACGGCTAAATCGGCTATAGAGGCTTTGAAAAATTTAAATGTGCGTGTAAAGGTGTTGACGGGAGACAGTGACATTATAGCGGCTAACGTATGTGAGAAAGTTGGCATAAAAAATGATAAAATCATGTTTGGCTCGGACATAGAGTCAATGGATGATAAGAAATTAATGAAAGAGGTTGAGAATTTTGATATATTTGCCAAGTTAACACCACAGCAAAAATTGAAAATTATAAAAAGCCTTAAGGCCATTGGACATGTGGTGGGTTTCATGGGCGATGGCATAAACGACGCTCCAGCTATGAGAGAGGCCGATGTAGCTATATCTGTGGATTCGGCCGTTGATATAGCTAGAGAATCGGCAGATATCATTTTGCTTAAAAAGGACCTAAATGTTCTTGTGGATGGTGTCATAGAAGGGAGAAAAATATTTTGTAATATAATAAAATATGTTAAGATGACTCTCAGTTCGAATTTTGGAAATATGTTTTCGATAATACTTGCCAGCATATTTTTACCGTTTTTACCAATGTTACCGGTGCAGATGCTGCTGCTAAACATATTTTACGATATTTCACAAATATCCATTCCGTGGGATAATGTGGATGAGGATTACCTAAAAAAACAGAAAAAGTGGGATATTGATTCCATAAAAAGGTTCGTGCTGAGCATAGGTCCGATTAGTTCGGTGTGTGATGTCATGTTATTTGTGATAATGTACAGATACTTTGGATGGAAGGATGAGCTATTCCACAGTGGCTGGTTTATAGCAAGTATGGTGACCCAGACAGTAATTATACATCTTATTCGAACAGATAAAAGGCCTATAGTTGAAAGCAATGTATCAACTCAGGTCTTTTTTGCCACCACACTCTCCATGATAGTTTCAATGATTATTCCCTATACGGGAATTGGTAGCTCCATCTATCTGGAGGCAGTTCCTCTACACTACTATCTTTGGCTAGCGGCGATAGTTTTGCTATATGTGACTATGGTGCAATTTGTTAAAAACCTGTACATAGGAAAATATAAGAACTGGCTCTAGAGATTCCTTACCTTTAAAAAAAAGCTAGCTATTATTGAGAATATTGGCTTTAGTAGTTGTATTTTCTGGAAAATCTGCCTCTTCCTCACCATAGTCATCGTGGTCAGCATCATAGTCAAATTCAATGCTCCCCATCGTCCTATCTCTACCCGCCAGCATTTTAATGCCATTGGCCGTTCTAAGTATATTTCCCTTACCTGCGGATATGTAGGAAACAATGTTGTCATAGCTTTTTTTGATATTGTGTAGATCATTTCCCAGCTTTCTCACAGATTCAAGTAGTTTTTTTACCTTTTCATACATTCTTTCGGACAATTTGACTATCTCCACTATATTCTTATTCTGTTTTTCTATACTCCACAGATATTCCACCATTCTCAAAACTGGCATGAGAGATGAGCCGCTAACCAGAGCAACGCCGCTCCTAAACGCTCTTTCGAACAAACTGCCATCATAGCTAATGGCCTCCAGATAAGCATTTTCAATGGGTAGAAACATGAATACAAAATCTAGAGAATTTAATCCGCCTAATTCATGATATTTTTTCTTTTCAAGTTCGTCTATGTGATTTCTAATATCTTCACAATATTTTTGCATGAATTTTATTTTTTTATCTTCGTCCATTTCCTGCACGTATCTTTCGTAGTTTGACAGTGACACCTTAGAATCCAATATGAGTTCACGGCCATTAGGAAGACTAACGACAAAATCTATGATAAACCTCTTGCCGTCCCGATCCTCTACAGCCCGCTGCTCAACGAAGTTCTCTCCAGCTACTAGTCCTATGGACTCTAAAAGATTCCTAAGTCTAAGTTCCCCCCAATTTCCCTGGACTTTTTTATCACCTCGCAACACATTGGCCAAATTATCGGCTCTAGAGCCTATATCTCCGGTATGCCGCAGTAGAACTCTTATCTGTTCGTCTATAGAAATTTTGCTTTCTTGGGCTATTTTACTATTTTCCTGGATTTTTCTATTGAAATCATCAATCTGAACCTTCAGAGTGTTTACTATATCGCCCAGTCCTTTTTTTTGTTCTCCATAGAGTACATTTTTCTGCCTCTCTGCTACATCATGCGCTATAGCCTGGAACTTATTCATCATCTCCTCCTTTAGAGAAGATATTTCCTTCAAATTTTTTTCCTTTTCCTCTAGCATCGTGCTCAGTCGCTCGTTTCTACGTTCACAGCTGATCAGCAATTCATTTCCTCTAGCTATTTCTCCATCTAGCTCTACCACTCTCGATAGCAACTGCTGCTTGCCATCGATGAGGACGTTGTTTCTAATCTCTAAATTCTTATTTTCCCGTTCTAAACGCTCTATTCGTTCCCCATAGCTCTGTGTCAGAGAAAAAATTTGTTTTCTATGGCTCTTTACTAGAAAAAATCCGATGGCAGCCCAGCCTCCGCCGAACACAAACATCAAAAAAATAGGCAACAATTTTTGCGAAAAAAGTTACTGTATTCACAATAACAGAAATTATAGAAAATCAAATGTACTTTTAGTAGTTGTGAAAATTGAATTTTCAACTGCTAATATTGATGTAAACATAATTTTGATTTCGTTGTTGCTATTTTATAAGAAATATTTATAAGACCTATCCAGTTATGTTTTTTTAGATGTCTTACTATGACTATTGATAGTATTTTGATGGACAACGCCACTCTGAAGCTAATGGCAAATTCTCTGAGATTTTTATCCATAGAAGCGATATCAAAGGCTAATTCTGGCCATCCTGGACTACCACTGGGCTTTGCAGATGTGGCAACGGTATTATTTGCTAACTTTTTAAAATTTAATCCCAGTGATCCCCACTGGTTCGACAGAGACAGATTTGTGCTGTCGGCGGGGCATGGTTCTATGCTACTCTACTCTTTACTATATCTGACGGGCTATGAAGACTGTACTCTGGAAGAAATAAAAAATTTCAGACAATTGGGTTCGAAGACTGCTGGTCATCCAGAATATGGGCATCTTGGAGGAATTGAGACAACTACCGGTCCCCTGGGCCAGGGTGTGGCAAATGCCGTTGGCATGGCCATAGCGGAAAGACATTTAAATGCGAAATTTGGCGATGAGACTTCCAATCACAAAACTTACTGTATGATGGGTGATGGCTGCCTCATGGAGGGCATAAGCTATGAAGCACTTTCTATAGCCGGGAATTTGTGCCTAAAAAACCTAATATTACTCTGGGACAATAACGGAATTACTATAGATGGAAGCACTTCAATCACTAGAAATGAAAATATGAAGATGCGCATGGAATCCATAGGATTCAATTATCTGGAAGCGGATGGACATGACTATGGCTCCATAGGAGATGTCATCGGATTAGCTCAGAACAGTGATAGACCAGTTTTCATATCATTTAGAACAAAAATAGGATTTGCTTCCCCTAAACAGGGGAGCAATAAATGTCACGGTTCTCCTCTAACTAAGGAGGAACTGGCGGAAACTAAAAAAAAACTTGGCTGTGAAAATTGGCAAAATTTTGAGATTCCGGATGAAATTCTAAATCTATGGAAAAATGTGGGCCATAGAAATGACGCCGTCTATCGAGAATGGACTAATGGCCATCAAAGTGGATGCGAACTAGAAAAATTTATTGGAGCTGCAACTCGAAAAAGTTCATCGAACTATCAGTTACCAGATTGGATGATTAGTTTGCACCAATTCAACGACGAGATAGTAAAGACCCAGCATGAAGAGGCTACACGAAAATCTTCGCAGAAGGTTCTAGAGCTGCTAACGGAAAATTTGGAAACAATGGTGGGAGGTAGTGCAGATTTAACTAGTTCTGTGCTTACCGATACAATTAGTACAAAAACTAGGGTAACGAAAGATTCCTATGGGGGCCGCTACATAGACTATGGAATACGAGAGCATGCTATGGCCGGCATAATGAATGGTTTAGCACTGCATGGTCTGTTACCCTATGGAGGAACGTTTCTGTGTTTTGCCGACTACGCCAAACCATCAATCAGATTGGCCGCTCTTATGGGTTTACGCTGTCTATTCATATTTACCCACGATAGCATAGGGCTTGGAGAGGATGGCCCAACCCACCAGCCCGTTGAACATCTGGCAAGTCTTAGAGCCATTCCAAATCTAAACGTCTTCAGACCGGCGGATCTGATGGAAACTTCACTCTGTTACGAAATAGCTATAGAAAGTGTCAGCACCCCATCGGCTATGGTACTGTCTAGGCAAGCAGTTCCCTCTGTGTTAGCTAAAACAGCAGAAAATAATCCTGTAGAGAGAGGTGCCTATATATTGGCAGAAAATATTAATGCCGTTGTAACCATAATTGCTACAGGTAGTGAAGTGGCATTGGCATTAGAAGTTCGCAATAGGCTGGAGCAGATGGAGGTGCCAACCAGTGTTGTGTCTGCTCCCTGTCTGAATATCTTTGATCGCCAGAGTGAAGACTACAGAAACAGTGTTATAAATCCAAACACAACAAAAGTCGCCATAGAAGCTGGCAATGCACACGGATGGCATAAATACATTGGCAAAGACGGACTATTCTTTGGAATTGGAGAAAACAGCTTTGGCATCTCCGGCCCTGCAAAGCAGGTCTACGAATACTTTGGGATTAGCGAAGACAACATCACCCGAGAGATCCTTAAGTATCTAGAAAGGAAGCGCAGTTAGTTAATTAACTAGTAAATATCGAGGATACTACAAAGACAGCTGAGAGCTCTACTCTACCTAGAATAATACTCCACCACCAGATTAACGTCCATGGTTACTGGATATGGCACGTCCTCTAGGTTAGGTACAGCATTGTATTTCGCCAGAAAATTGTCCCTATCCAAATTGATATAGCTAGGAACATCCCTCTCCATTCTAGTGAGACTTTCAATAACTATAGGGATTTTTCTTGCTGCACTTTCCAATTCAACGGAATCACCTGGTTTTAGCGTAATCGATGGTATATTGACTATTTTTCCATTAACTTTGACATGTCGATGATTCACCATCTGTCTTGCGGCAAACATCGTCGGAACAAAATTCGCTCTATATACTATAGCGTCTAGCCTACTCTCCAGCAGCCCCACAAAAGACTGGGCGGTATCTTTCTTTGCTCTTCTAGCCTTCATGAAAAGATTTCTAAACTGCGTCTCACTTATATTTGCATAGTATCCCTTCAACTTCTGCTTAGCCCTCAGCTGCAGACCATAGGTGGTGTCCCTTCTGGCCGCAGTTCCATGCTGACCCGATCTATAGTTTTTCTTATTGTAGGGATCATTCGCTCTTCCCCACAGATTAACACCCAACACTCTACTGATTCTTTTTTTTGTGCCTACTCTCTTAGTCATTTTAGTTCAAAATTCTTTAAAAAAGACCTACAGCACTAAGGTTAGCCAATTATTTTTAATAAAGCAATGTTTGTGTAAAATTCAGGGACTTCACTCTATTTCTTGCTTTCGCCTCCCGCTAATCATTCTGGGCCAGTTTTGAGTTCATTCTGGAATTCTCTTGGTAGAGAAAATGTATTGTCTTGGACTTCTAATGTTTTCTAGTAAATTGTAGTTTATACTAGATACACAATAACTACTATACTTCTCTATATCAGCTATGAATAAAGTTCTATTGACCCAGAGAAGTACCGCTATCTGCATAGCTAATAGTGATCTGTTGAATGCCTTTTTTTTGTTGAATCTTGCAAAGCTACCCCTATTAAAGCTTTCTACTAGACAAGTTTCTGCTTTATCTACTATATGTCTATCACAGTCTAGGGAAGGTGAATTCTTCTTTCTACTGTGGCTTTTTTCTACTATTTCTCTGATTAGTTTACCTTCACTATCTCTAAGAAGTTTTCCTTTTTTGTCTTTTTTATCTTTACTATCTTTCTATGGTTAAAGTTTATTAACCTATGGTAACTCCAATTGCTATCACCGGCTATCATTTCTATTCTATTTCTATTCTGTGACCAAAAATAGCATTGTTATAGTCCAATGAGTTATCTGAGTTTCCTCCAGAACAGTCATTAAGTATTCTATTTATAGTCTTCTGAAAACCAAATTTGCATTCCTGTTACTGTTTAGACTTATTTCAAATGCAACAATTTTACCTCTTCTTCTATCAAGAACAATCCATATTTTAACAAATTCCTTTCGTTTTTTTTAAAATCGTAGAAACAACTGTAGGGTTCATCTAATTCTAGTATCTCTATAGTTCTAGGTTTATTTTTCTTTCTTTTCTCTAGATCAGAGGAAAATAGCTTTGAAGCAGATTTAATTCATTTAACAATGACATCGTAGGATATTTTGGTATTAAAGTATAACTCTATTACTCTCCGAATACTATTCTTGGACATACTATGAACATAGAGCGGAAGACACATTCTCTTCTGTTCGGAAGATCTTTTAACTCTTCCATCATTTTCGCTAAATGATCTGGAACAATTATTGCAGTAATATCTCTGCTTACCGTACTTGTTTCCATTACACTTTATTTTTTCACTATAGCAGTATTTGCATTTCATAGATTATATCAGGAATATGACTAAAGCTAAAATAGGCTAGATAATTGACATTAAAAAGCGAGAAATGAAGTGAAGTCCCCCCAATACTTGGATACGTTGCTTTTTTGTTTTATTTATTCTATAGTGCCCGGTGGGGATATAGCTCAGTTGGCTAGAGCGTCTGCTTTGCACGCAGGATGTCGTGGGTTCGAGTCCCATTATCTCCACCAATTTTTTCACTTTAGAGCCTAGCCGGGAGAATACAAAGAGTTTTTTGAGTCTCGGAGGTGGTTGGGCTATTCTCCGAGGAATTCGACGGAATGTTTTATTTTGGTTTTTAGATTGTTTAGTGATCCGTTTCTACTGTAATTGATAGTATTTCTTATGTCATTGTACACGAAGATATGTGAAATCGGCAATTTACCGGAATAGATGCCCCAAGTGGGATCTATTGGTATCCATGTGCTATTATGATAGACCATAACCCAGGCATGGTTTTCAAAATGCTTCTTTTCAAAGTTGTAACTTAGGCCGCTTATTGTCTTTGATGGTATATTTATAGCCCTCAGTAGGTCCTGGTAGAGGATGGCGTAGTGTTCACAGACACCTCTTTTAATCTTTAAAATATCTCTGGAGGTCATTCTTACACCAACGAGTCTGTCGTCGTAGGTCATGTTGCTGTGAACCCATTCTGCGATTCTGATGTAAATCGGTAGATCGGTACCATTGCTACCGCTGTCTATTTCGTTTACAACGCTACTCAAATAGCTAGAATCACTTTTACCTATCTCTGTGGTGGTACTAAAATCAAAATTATTCTCCCAGTCAAAACTATTGTAGCTGTTAAGTAGTATTGCTTCCAGGCGCGCAAAGGATTTTTTTGAGTTGAAATTTTTGAACCTAAATTCAACGCCGTCATCGGTTATCCTTATTAGATTGCCATCAATGTAGTCCATCTGACCGTTGGACGCACTGTATTCTAGAATTTCGTTGTTTCCACCTACATAGTTCAGTGGCATTCTGATAGTTAGATTTTTTATGCCCATGCTGTCTTCTATTTCTATATCGGTCGACACTTTCCACTTTGCTTTTTCTCGAGTCATAGCAAATGTGTCATGAAATCCGCTACTTCCTATGGTTCCATTCCATCTAAAAACTTCACTGTCTCTGCTGAAGAGATAGTTCAGAGAATACAGAGTCATGTTGGTGGGAACCTGCACCTCCAAATTTGCCTTTGCCCCTCTGGCAAACTTCGGAATGTCAACGGATTCTCGCCTTATGTAGGGAATTTTTTGTATTTCATCATTGTCGAGCTGGTATCTAAATTTTATTTCAATTTCTTGAAGATTGAAAATTTTTTCAAATTTAAAATCTAACTTATTTCCCCCAAAACTGCTCTCAAAATGGCCATTACCAAGAACTTTGGCTTCAATAATGCTTACTTTGCTTTCTTCGTCGAAGGAAATGCTCCAGTTGTCATAGTAATAATTTTGTCCAGTTAACACCGCCTTCATTCTAGTGGTAACCTCTATCTCTTGGCCTGCCCCATTGAAAATATTCCTTTGATTCCAGGTCTTTACTAGTAGCTCAGCTAAAACATTGCTAGCTGGAATGAAAGCAATTGTCAGTAGTATGCTAAGTAATTTTTTATTGCTGGCCAAAGTAAATTTCCTATCTCCGTTACTATTTACTAAAATTTTCCACTCCATCTGTATCCATCAGAATTATTCTTTGTTTTTGCATATAATATCGACTATTTTTCGAAAAAATTCATTTTTATTTCAGAATAACAGATAATAAATATTGTTCAAGTTAAATTTGAATCAAATGTGGAAAAAATATATTTTTGTTTTAGTCTCCAGAACAATTACCATTTGATGACTTTTTGTTCCCTAATGAGTACTAAAGCTGTGAAAATTGCTCCATCAATCCTGTCGGCGAATCTTTCCGTAATTGGAGAGGAAGTGAAAAAATTAGTCGAAGCTGGCGCCGAAATCATTCATCTGGACGTTATGGATGGGCATTTTGTGCCAAATATAACCTTTGGTCCGGGATTTATCGAGGATCTAGGAAAACATGTGATGCCAAGAATCATATTGGACGTTCACCTAATGATTGAAAATCCGGATTTGTACATCAAGGAATTTGCAAATGTCATCAGTGATATACCACGCAAGGATGTAATAACTGTACACTATGAAAGTACGATACACATCAATAGGACTATAGGTAAAATTCGATCGCTAGGTCTTAGGGCTGGAATAGCTCTGATTCCCACAACGGATGAGAATGTTCTAAAATACCTGCTGGACGAGGTGGATCTAATACTAGTTATGACTGTCAGTCCAGGTTATGGGGGTCAGAATTTTATGGAATCCCAACTCAAAAAAATTAGAAATATAAAAAAAATTATAGACGAAAGTGGTAGAAAAATAGATTTGGAAGTTGATGGCGGTATTAATCGACAAAGTGGCAAATTAGCCAGAGATGCGGGAGCAAACATACTAGTGGCTGGATCATACATATTCGGCAGCTACAACTACCGGGAGAGAATTGATAGTCTGAAAAATCTGAACTATATGGACAAAGCATAACTATAGTTGACTGCTAATCTCTAAATTATTTTGAGGTGATAGCTGAAAGCTTAAAGTTATCTATTTTGTTCTTCTCCTGTAAAAATTTGTTCAGATGCACACCGTACAATTTAAGGGAAGCTATAGTTTTGACTTTTGTTGGATTTATTCTCTCATTGTTATAGATGATCCCATAGTGCAGATGGGGACCCGTTGACAGTCCAGTATTGCCAACAAAACCTATAACTTCACCTTGTCTAACCCTCTGGCCAACCTTAATATTTCTAGCTACTCTCAGCAGATGTGCATATTCGCTACTGTAAGAGTTGTTATGCTGTATCAGCAGATAATTACCATAGCCATTTCCGCAACGTCTATCACCTGCTCTGCAGTTGGATACCACCTTTTTCACAGTACCATTGCCAGCCGCGTAGAATGGGGTGCCGACCGGTACTGCGAAATCAATCCCCCGATGGGCTCGGGTATAGCCAAGTATGGGATGTCTTCTACTTCCATAGCTGGATGTTATTCTTGCTCCATCCACAGGAGTTTTCAGGAGTGATTTCCTTGTGCTTATGCCATCTTTATTAAAATATTCATCCCTACCATTGTAGTTAAATCCATATATTCTGTGGTCTACTCCGCCTACATTCAGATTAGCGTAAACAATGCCACTGCTTCTGGTTTTGCTGCCATTCTCCGTGGATAAACTTTTAAATATTATTTCTAAACTATCTCCGTTTCGGATATCTCTCTGGAAATCTATGTCGAAACTATATATGTTAATTAGGTCTAGAATTATTTCCGCTGGAACATTGGCGGCCACAGCGTCGCTGTAGAGACTTTTATTTATGTTAACGAAATATCTGTTGTAATAGGTTACAGTGTCGACTCTGTGTTTTTTGGAAATGTACGCTCCATCTGCCTCTCGATAGACGGCGAATTCCATAGAATTGTTTCTATCATATATCCTCAGTTCGTCGATGTTGGATTTAACGTGTATAATTTTTTCATCTCCTATCTCTACGGCTGTCTTATATCTCACAGAAATCTCCTGGCCAATTTTGAGATTATTCGTGTCAAAAATTTTTTTAAGTGCACCGATATAGCCATAGGCATCCTCACTGGATAACTCCATCCTATCAACTAGAATACCCAGAAGGTTGTCTCCCGATCTTACCATATAGTTCTTTTTTTCTGGACCAACCGTATTATCAAAGTACAACAGCTCGCTGTCTCCTAGAGAATAGGGCGACCTTAGTAGTTTTAGCTCTTCTGAGCTGCGTAAATTTGACCTGTACTCCACATAGCTACCGTACAAAGGCCATAGTGAGATTAAAAATAGTGCAAACAGTGGAAACGTTTTCTTTCCGTGAATGATTGGTAGACACAATCTCTCGTAACACCAGCTGTTTTTCACACACTCTAACGCCGCAAACCTCGCCATGCTATCTAGCCATCTTTTTGTTCTTACGTTCGAACATCACTTGATTTAATAAGTAAATAGAGATATACTGAGAATGTAAAACGTTTTTAGTTAAATACAATTGTTTATTAACGTCAATTTTTACATGTGTCATGGGTTTTGCTTTTAACATCAACGATTACTGTGTCTACAAGACGCATGGGGTTGCTAAAATAGTTAACATTCAAATCATAAAGGTTGCTGGAGTGGAAACACAGTGTTTAGTACTGCTGTTCGAGAGAGAAAAGCTAACTCTCAGTATTCCCGTGAAATTCAAGGAAAATGGTGACATAAGGAGTCTATCTACACCGGAAGATATAGAAAAGGTATTTGAAATATTAAAAAGTGGTACAAAGAAATCAAAGGGAATGTGGAGTCGTAGAGCAAAAGAATATAGGGATAAAATAAATTCTGGAGACATATTTCAAATCGCTGAGGTCTTGAGGGATCTGACAAGAGATGTGGATGATGCAGATAGATCTTACAGCGAGAGGAGAATCTACGACATTGCTGTCTACAGATTAGCCTCCGAATACGCCATAGTAAAAAAAGTCCAATATGAAGAGGCAGAAGAGAGCATAGTTGAGATAGCGAAAGAAAAAATAAAGTTTAGTGAACTTAATGCATTTAGGAAGCGGGTTTAAACAGCTACTTAGAAGATTATTTTTTGCTCTCGTAGATAGTTTATATCCCCATAGGTGTCCTTCGTGCCGAAAAGTAGTAGAGTCGGAATCATTCTGCAAATCCTGCTGGAAAAAATTGTATTTCATCGAAGGCACCTGCTGTCTTATCTGTGGAGAACCCCTAGGTGTCGGTAAGGACTGGAAGTTGGTCTGTGCTGACTGTCTTAAGAGAAATTATTACTTTGATAGAACGATTAGTGTGTTCATATATAATAGGACCATAGCCAGGGCCATATATC
>JAITAR010000094.1 GCA_031284025.1 Rickettsiales bacterium
TCTCCCCATTTCCGCTTTGTACTCGGTTACCTACAATATCCCCCTGTATCGCGGTTCCATTCCCAAAGATTATTTTATACGCAAATTTTCCATCATTCTCCACTATCTTTGTTTTTTTCATATAATTGTGAGAGTAGTGAGCCTAGTCTAGAGAATACATATAAATAACTAATAATCAAGATATTTTTATATTTACTTGAACGCTAGTACGTTAGAAAAATTTTGAGACACTTCGGATATGGGCCCCTTATCTAAAGCACGTGATGCTAGTATCGTATGCAATAGATCTGCAACTTCTTTAAATGTCATCAATTCATTTATTCCATTCTGTAGATTATTCTTTCGCCGCTGTCGCAATTCGGCCTCAAGTTTTCCTAATATTTCATACTTAGTATCCAACATAAGGAGGGCCTTTTGAAATTTTAGTGTTTCAGCCGTTATATTTGAATCTGATACGTGGTTCGCGGCGGCGGCCTCCACCATCGTTTCAAATTGTGTTTTAAATTGCGTCTTAAAGTATTCTTTAACATTTATATTCCCTTTAGGGTATTTCAAATAATGCCTAACTTGTTTCTCCATATCTTTCAAAATTTCTTCTTTTTTTGCTAGTTTGATAACACCGTTTTTCACGTATTCTGACACTATGTAGTCTACAGCCAATCCTCCGGCCAATTTTCCAACGCCGCATCTATCAGCTATCTTTTGAACAGCTAGCATCTGCTTCACCTCCAGTGCATTTGGCATAACTGTGTGTTTCACATATCCATGGTGAGGTTGTATGTTGCCACTACATATTTCTTCAATTATATCCGGATTCTGTAGTGCAACAATAGTCGAAACAGCAGCATTAAACCAACAGGAAGTGCCTTCCTGTTGAGCTTGACTTATTGGTATGCAGTTGTTCATAAGATTGCCAAGGTTATTATTATCACAATCGTCTATAATCAATCCGGTATCATAGCAGTATATGAATTTTTCGTATGTGTTGTTTATATCTACTCCAACAGCCTTTAACCGCTTCAGCTTTTTTATATCCACTGTAACACTTATGGAATGATTCAAAGTCGTAGTGCACAGTTGCATACTAATGTAATCTACATCCAGGGAGTCTAGATCTTTAATTCCTACAGATCCCAGGAAGGAACTAATATTTTTGTAATCAACTGTAATATCGGGTAGATTAATATTTTGAAATCTTGTTTTTTCCAACTCTTCGAAGTTTTCTGTATTGGCCAGCTGTAGTATATACTGTTGTTCTGGAAGACCAAAATTAAAGATTTCTGTACCCATAACTACTCTATCTTCAATAATCTGACTGGCACTGGCCACTATATATTTCCTAAGTTCGTTAAATGTCTCTAGCCTAATAATTCCTTCAGTCACATCCTCTATAGCTCTATATTTTACCAGATCTTCAAAATTTTTAGCTATCTTATTATTTAGTAAATGATTTATTAATTCATAGTCAATCCTAATGGCTCTATCTGAGTCTAGTCAAAATTTTGGATCGTTCCCATAGACGTAATATGTAAGCACTGGTGATTTTACACTCCAGGCAGGAAGTTTTGTAGTTTTTTTAGGTGTGTTTCTGCATAGTGGCCTTCTTGAATTATCGGCACCATAAGTAGCTTGGGACATGATTACAGATTCTACACAGTGGCCGCCTTCATATCTTTCCCTAAAAAAAAACGGAACACCAGAACAATTTTTCTCAACAATAAATAGCCCATGTTTTTCCCCACATTCCCACTCACCCTCATATTTAGAACCATCCACATAGCTATAAATTCCAATTCCATGTCGTTGCCCATTTTCCCACTCGCCCTTATATTCAGAACCGTATACGGAGCTATAAATTCCAATTCCATGTTGTCGCCCATTTTTACACTCGCCCTTATATTCAGAACCGTTTGCAAATCTTAAAATTCCAAATCCGCACAGTGTATCGTTTTCCCAATTGTCTCTATATGTTTTGTGACTATTGTGGGCAATTGTCCCAAGTTCATGCCCTTTTTTATAGTCATCCAACTCACCTTCCAATCCATTAATTTGTTTTTCAATCTCTAGCGAAATTTCATTGATTCTATTTTTGATGAATTTTTCATCATTCTCATTTCCACTATTCCCCATAGGGGCTTCTCCCTCGGTTTTAGTCTTTGTTTTCTCCTCTTCTAGTCTTTTTTTAACCGATGAGATTAAAAATTCAGAAAATTTTTTGTCAAACTGTATCTCCAGGCCATCGCTGTAGAATATTGGAACTAAATGCTCGTTTTCACCCACCCTAAGCCACTTCAGCTCCGACGGTTTCTCCACTTTACTAGTGGCACCACTATATATTGGGGGGCTAACATTATCAATAATATTTGCTACACTTCCATTTTTATGATAATTTTTCAAATCTCCCAGTAGCACCACACCAGCACATTCACTTTTAATTCCAGATTCATCCGTCTTGCCATACCCAGAGTCTCCTTCATATTTCACACTACTTTTATCAAACAAATATTCTCCTTCTCTATCAAATCTGGCATTACGTACGGCTCCCCTATAGATTAGACCATTGGGGAATCTAATTTCGCACATGCTATAGTCGGATTTGGACTCTCCGTCTCCATCCTGAGACCCAATGTCTGTGAGTTCCCCATCTATTTTATCGCCATCTTCAAATGTTATTCTGTATATAACTCTTTTCTTTTCCTTTACTATTTCTACTTTTTCCATACAAAAAAATTAAATATCCATATAAATAATATATATTATCAATTAATAGGCAAGATATTTTATAAAAATAATCAAATAGTCCTACTACCACTATCCCGTAGAGACTCGGGAAAAGAAAACAAACCTAGAACCTCAGACTACCCTCAAGACTTACGCTATTATTTGTTACATCACCAGCACATTTTATATCATAGCCCATGGGGAATTTCAGAGAGTTATCTATGCGGTAGCCAAAGGTAAGTCTAATTTCTGTGGCAAGTTTAGCATTTTTGGCACTTTTGTCTGATATTCGATAGCTCCTGTTGTTTTGCATAGTAACTCTGTAGGAGCTATCTCCATCGTTGACAAGATCATAGCCAAATCCCAGTTTAGCAATCAGTTCAAATTTTTCTCTAAACGTGGTACTAGGTCTTAGAGCCGGAGCGATGGCAAAGAATGCAACTATAGATTTAACCCGGGGTACTTCTGGATTATACCTATAGCGGCCATTTATGTTTTCTCTTCAGTACCTTCGTCATCATCCCATAGCTAGTCATCAATGTCAAAAAAACCATAGGCTGATGGTAATTGATCAGATTTAAGGTAAGCCATTGGATCAAATACAATGTAAAATGTATCACCACTACACTCCACCCTTGGCTCATAGCTCTTGCCGTAGTGTGGGGCGGGATTGTCATCGCCATCTAATTTGGAAAGTGCTAGGCTTAAATCATCGATGTTGCTGTAGCCATAGAGATATTTATACTCTCTGGACGCCACCTCATTTCTAGAAAGTTCAGGTGAATATGGATTAAGCACAAATTTAGGCCTAACTATGACATCGCCGGAAATTGTAGAATCAGCATCAAAGGCCTGCACATAGCCTCCAAGGCCTTTTCTATTACCACGTGAAATCTTGTTGGGATTAGAATCAAAGCCATTCACAACAATGGTCAACAGTGGCATAAA
>JAITAR010000031.1 GCA_031284025.1 Rickettsiales bacterium
ACCCCAAAGAGATTCAACGGTTATTTTCATACCGTTAGACAGAATAAGGTCTATATTATGTGACTCAGGATGTATACTTTTCTTTGGCATCTTTACACATTAAAGGCATGGACTGTATGCTATCTACGAGGTACTAAAAATATCAATTAGTTTTCAAAGCTCTAACGACATCCATTTCCTTCTAATGTGTTAGTAATACAATTTCTTTCAACCACTGTTCTTTGTTTTTTCAAAAATCTGCTATCTTCAGTAAGAACTGAGGCACGGCATTAGTATGATATATATATATCAATATTTATGTTTTTATCGTAAAAGTCAAAACAACTATAGTTTCTCACTAATTGGAATAAAATAAAATAGATTTTTAAAGGACAAAATTTCTCCTATCTTTTTTGTCCATCCTTTGCTATAGCTTCTGTAGCTGCACTGAACATGTGTTAACCATTACTCCCTGCGAAAAGTTTCAATAGAAAAAAATACTATGAACTGTGGAAAACAGTCTAGATGTGTTATAATTGCTAGACAATGCTACGGAAAAAATAACCATTGATTTAGAAACTTTTTTGCTGTAGCATAGGACTATCTAGAAAATATTGGAGAACAGTTCGATGAATTTAAATGAAGGTCATCGTGCTAAGATGAGGGAGAGATTTGCTATGGCGAAGAAATCTCTAGGAGACTATGAGCTGCTGGAGATGCTACTATTTCTAGCCATCCCCCGAAAAAACACTAGAGATCTTGCCAAGATGCTAATGAAAAAATTTGGTTCTCTTAGAGAGGTGCTAAATGCCGATGAAAATCAGCTGACTAGTCTAGATGGCATAGGCAGCAGGGCGGTGGAGGTGATAGAGCTATTTCATGAGATGATAGTTAGAGTGGAGAGAGATGACATCGGCACTAGACCGATCATTAGACTAGATAGACTTAGAGCGGTGGAAAAGTACTGCAGAGCTCGTCTAGGATATTTAACCCATGAAGAGATGCTAGTACTATTTCTCAGCAGTTCTATGGGTCTAATGGGAGAGGAGATAGTTAACGTTGGCAATCAGTCAGAGATAAGGGTGTATAAGAATATCATAATAACTAGAGCTACCCAGAATGGAGCCAGTGGCATAATAGTGGTCCACAATCATCCCTCAGACAATCCTCAGCCCTCGGAGGCTGATATCGAAGTTACCGCAGGTTTAAGAGATATTCTAGAAAAGGTAGGTCTAAAGCTCCATGACCACCTGATAGTCACCAGAAATCACAGCTTCAGCTTCAGCAGAGAAGGTCTTCTGGAAGGAGAAGTAACTACTAGTCATAATTTCAAAAGATTTAGGATAACTTTAGATTAACCTCTAGATTCAAAAAGCTAGAACAGATATGTGAAAAACAAGTATATGAGAAAATAGGTTTCGTGATATTATCAGCTAGAGGTAAAAAAGTAAGAGGAGCTGGAGGTAAAACTAAGGTCTTTGCTATGAAAAAAGAGATGTCTACCACATCCTTTACGCTGTGAAAACTAGATACTTCCCTCGCATTGAAATGGATTCCAAAACTTTTCTCTATTTCAAAGGACAACTCAACTATCCACAGCGAATCTGGACCAAGCTGCTCCAGCAGCACATCTTTTAAGATTATCCTATATATTTTGATTTATCGAAAATGGGCCTATTAGGCCTAAATATTTTTACCTTTGCCAGTTAAAATATATACTGCCGGACTAATTCCCCGAATCTATAGTTCGATCATACTATAAAAATGCAAGCGAAGTAGATGTTCAGTTTTTTTTCTAAAAATAAAAAACAACAGGAAATTAAGGGAGTAATTTCAACAAAAGCTTACTATCAAGACATTGGAAAGGCTGTATGGACTGACAGAAATTATGTACATATGTCAGAGGAATCCTACGTGAAGAATGTAATAGCAAACAGGTGTATATCCATAATTACAAAAAGTGCATCCGCCATAAAATTAAATATAAGAAATAAAGTTTCTGGAAATACGCCAGACAACCACAAAATTTTAAATCTTCTGAAAAAACCAAATCCAGTGGCAGGGATGTTTGATTTTTTCGAAACTATATATGCTCACAGACTAATTTCTGGCAATGTGTATATACAGGCTATTTTTGCAAAAAGTTCAAAATATTTTGAGCCACAGGAATTGTTTATTCTCAGGCCGGATAGGGTAACTATACTCGCCGGAGATTCTTCAATCCCCATCGGCTATAAATATAAGGTGGGAAGTAGAGAATTTGTGTTTAGGGTTAATCAGGTTTCTGGTAAATCAGAAATTCTACATATAAAGAGCTTTCACCCGACAAATGACTGGTATGGTCTATCGCAGGTTGAGCCGGCAGCATATTCCATAGATCAACACAATGAAGCGTCCAAATGGAATCAAGCTATGCTACAGAATGGTGCAAAACCCTGTGGAGCCCTCATCGTTAAAAATGATGCCGAAAATAATGGCTTTTTAACGGATGATCAATTCGAAAGACTAAAGGAACAGCTGAATAACGAATTTTCTGGCAGTACAAATGCGGGAAAACCATTATTGCTTGAAGGCGGACTAGATTGGAAGGAAATAAGCATGAGTCCTAAAGAAATGGATTTTCTCGAAATGAAACACAGCACAGCTAGAGATATAGCTCTATCCTTTGGAGTTCCATCGCAGCTCATTGGCATACCTGGAGATAATACTTACAATAACATGGCCGAAGCACGACTATTTCTCTGGGAGCAAACTATACTGCCAATGGTAGACAGCGTTCTTACTAGTCTAAATAATTGGCTTATGCCTATGTTTGGCGATGAATTTGAAATTGAGTATAACAAAAATGAAATAACTCCACTTTCCATTAGAAAAGAAAATTTCTGGAACATAGTAAACAACAGTGATTTTCTAGCGGCGGACGAGAAAAAGAAATTACTCGGCCTGTGACAATGATAGACCGTGAACGGCCACAGCGCCTCGTCTTTTTCACCAGCAGGAGTTTTTGAGAACGTAAAAACTAAAGCTTAGGAATATTTGATCGACAAAGGAAAAGGATTCTCTAGTCGAATTTATAATCGCTAGGAACTTCTATATTCTCCACAAATGGATCTTTCATACCTACTATGTGGAAACCACTGTCGAGGTGTACAATCTCTCCAGTAAGTCCGCTAGACAGGTCGCTAACCATATATAGTGCCGTTCGGCCATTATCCTCTGGAGTAACATTCCTCCGGAGAGGGGAGTTTATTTCATTATACTTCAGCATATAATTAAGTCCATCTATACCTGAGGCAGCTAGAGTTTTTATTGGACCTGACGATATGGCATTGATTCTAATATTTTTTGGACCCAGATCACTCGCAAGATACCTGACGCTGGCCTCCAGGGCAGCCTTCGCAACACCCATGACGTTATAGTTTGGCACTACCTTTTCGGACCCATAGTATGTCATCGTCAATATGCTGCCACCGCCGGATTTCTCCATGAGGGGAACAGCTCTTTTCGTCAGAGCAACCAGAGAATATACCGAGATATCCATAGTGTTTTTGAAATTATCTCTCGACGTATTAAAATATTTACCTTTGAGTTCGTTTTTATCCGAATAGGCAATGGAGTGAACCAGAAAGTCAAGCCTACCCCATTTCTTTGCAATAACCTCAAAAACATTGTCCAGTTCATTGTCATTTAGCACATCGCAGTCTATAACTGTCTTTACACCCAACTCTTCGGCAAGCGGTATTACTCTCTTAATCCCAATTTCTCCCTGATATGTCAGTGCTATCTCGGCTCCACTGTCAACCACTTCCCTAGCCACGCCCCAGGCTATTGATTTGTTATTTAGAACGCCAAGAACTACTCCCACTTTACCCTTCAAAAGCTCAGTCATACTACAGCCAATCAAAACCTTAATTATAAAATAGATTATTGCAGGGATTTTTTTATTTTCAACTGTCACTGAAAGCTATTGGAAATAGTATAATGATTATATTTGTTTAGAAAGTAAAATATACGCCGTCCGCTTTCATTCTTCTTGCCTTTAAATTACCTTTTAGCTAAGAAATTTCTGTAATTGAAGGAAGGACGGATAAACCTATAGAATAGCTATGAAAAAAGTATTTATAAAGACATTTGGCTGTCAGGCAAATTTCTATGATTCTAGAAGAATCGAAGACATATTTATCTCGAATGGCTACGAACTTTCAACCGCTATGAGTGAGGCTGACATTATTGTTATTAACAGCTGTCATGTACGTGAAAAAACGGGAGAAAAAATTTTTTCTGAACTGGGAAGAATAGGCAGTATTAAAAATAAAAAAATCAGCGAAGGTAAATATGTAGCCGTTATCGTTGTCGGATGTGTAGCAAGCGCTCTAGGGGAAAATATATTCATGCGTAGCCCAGTGGTTGACCTTGTTTTGGGTAGTGGCTCTTACCACAGAATAGGTGATATGGTTAGTAAAATTTTTTCCGATTTCGAATGGAGCAGTGGTAGAAGATCTATGGATCTCAGTTTCAACAAGGAAAAAAAATTTGCACAGCTGCCGAAGGAGAGATCTAGAGTGGCCATCTGCGAATCTGTGGTCATACAGGATGGCTGCGATAAATTTTGCTCATACTGCACAGTTCCCTTCACCAGAGGCAGAGAATACTCAAGACCCGTTGAAGATATTATGGCTGAAATTAGGTACCTAGTTGGACACGGCAGCAGAGAAATAATTCTGCTAGGACAAAATGTTAATAGCTATAGTGGTCTGAATGGAAAAAATAAACATAGTACACTTGCTGAATTGATATATCTAGTAAATGAAGTCGATGGTGTAGATAGAATAAGGTATTTAACCAATTACCCCTCTCAATTCGGAGACGATCTAATCATAGCGCACAGAGAATTAGATAAACTCATGCCACTGATCTATATTCCGGTTCAATCGGGCTCTAACGGCATACTAAAGTCTATGAACAGAAAGTACAGCAGAGAGCAGTATATTGATTTGATATCTAAAATTAGGAAAAATGTTAAAAATGTGGCATTTTCTTCGGATTTCATAGTTGGATTTCCAGGAGAAACGGAAGAGGATTTTATGGCTACCGTTGATCTAGCTGAGATAATAAATTATGGTCTGGCTTTTTCCTTCAAATATAGTCCAAGACCTGACACATCATCTGCTACAATGGAAAATCAGATTCCAGAGAAAATAAAATCCAGCAGACTCAATAGGCTGCAAACCATTCTCAATCAACAGCAGATCGAATTTAATAGAAGTTATCTGGCTAAAGAAGTAGAAATTTTGATAGAAAATGAATCTAAAGAAAATAGTAGTTTATTTTTTGGAAGAACTCCACATTTTCAACCAACCATGGTCAGATCTGACAAAAAAAAACTGGCCAATGGTGAAATCGTCAGAGTAAAAATAAACGGTGCCGGCCTTAGGACCCTGGAAGGCGATGTAATTGCTGAGACATCGAAAT
>JAITAR010000053.1 GCA_031284025.1 Rickettsiales bacterium
AAATTAACTAATCTTATCACAGATGGCCTCAATAAAATAATAATCTAAATTATTTAGATATTTTATGTTATAATAATCGTTATTATAGAGAAATCTCATATTAATATTTATATTATTGTGTTTTCTAACGGTTATTAAGTGGGTAGCCCTTATTTCTAAAAAACTAAAGGTTGTATTTGGAATATTGGAGAGCATTTTTATATTTCCCCAGATATTTCTAACCGTTATCCACTGGCCGACGAACCCCCCTGCCCCATCTGGATTTTTAACTAATTCCTGCAGTTCCAGTCTTCTGTTAAGTTCGTTAATTCTACCTATTTTCATGAATGACCTCCGTTGCGCCTTTTGGATTTTTCATAGTCTTGTGGTCTTGTATTTTCTATAGATGCTGTAGGAGGCTTTTGGTATTGGTGAATAGCCTAGTTTGTCTTCAAAAATCTTTGCCGTATGGAACAGTACGGCTTGTTTTAGATCATCCGTAACACTGGTCAATTTTGCTCCATAGGTTATGTCCAATCTGTAGAAACTGCTTGGTACTTCTCTGAACACTAGGTTATCACTCACGTTGTCCAAAAAATAATTTTCTGTATCTATGGTAACCTCTTCATTTTCTGAGTTCACCATCTCCACAGACCATATAAGATTCACTGGTCCATATATAAGGTGTGTAGTTTTTTTAATGTTGCCATAGAACGAATATTGGTATTTCTTTTCCACTATACTTCGTCCTATCATAAGCTCACATTGTTTTATCGCCGTTTTTAATGACCTCAGAATTGATTCGTCCTCATCTTCGTAATCAATTTTTAAAAAAAGCCTGATGCTTTCCATATCTATGGGCAATTCACCGCTTTCCTCTAGAATTTTTATTATTGGCATTTCACTTGAATTTTGTAACCAGGGAAATTATAAGTTTCTCAGACTCTATCCCGTGATATTTCCGTGTGGAAGACCATAAAATACGTGATCATTTTTTTTATCTTTTCAGCCAAGAATCTATGGTCTGAAGCGTTTGATTCCCAAAGAATACCGGAGAAAGAGGTTAGGGAAATCGAGACCCTGGATCATGAGCTGTGCCTGTCCAGAGGACACGATCTGCTAGACAACTACAGTGCAAAGTTGTACTGGAACTGCAGGCTAAAGCTGTTAGATGGAAGAATAGATAAACAGATGAATCTGAAGAAAAAGAATTTTTTCTATATCAGAGAACTGAAAAGAATTAAGGTGATTCTGGAGAACTATATCGAGAGAGCAAAAAGTAACATAAACTTCTACGACCAGAGGATTGACCTGCCCTCTGACGATGAGCAGCTGGACATCTATAGATTAGTCCTACGTAGGGAGGATGCCTACTACTACAATCTGATGCAATTTTACAAATACGATCTACGTATTCAGGTAGTAAACACTAGAAATGAGATCAAAGACATATTATCCACCAGGAGGCAGCTGGACGCAGAGAAGAAAAGATTAGCATTTAGAAAAAATCTTGAAAGATATCCAGAGTGTGCAAGGTTTAACCTTAGTGGCGAACAATTCAGAGAGTGTATAGGGTTTAAAATTGAGGTTGAAAATTGCAAATCCAGAGCTCTAAAGAAAATCGAAGAGGTCGAATATAAAAACAAATTTGACTGTAAAAAGGAAGCCATAGTAAAGTATCCAGACCATATGGCTCTCTATAACAGTGAATATCAGGAACTTAAAAACAGAAAAAGGGATGAATTTACCATAAACAAGGAGAAGGACGAGGCCATAGAGAGAAGACTCATAGAACTAAACGTGCTCATGTCCGGTCCCAGATTGTCATCCATGCAGCTTATAAATCTAAGAAAATTTGAGGAACAGAAATGTAACATGCAGAAGATGATAGAAAATAATATATCCAGAGCACTACTCGTAGATGAGTGTGAAAAAATGCTCAAGGAGCTAAAAGAGAGTAACCCATGAAAGTGGTTTTCATGGGAACTCCCGAATTTGCAGTCCCATTTCTAAATAGGCTTCTGGAAAGTGGCCAGGATGTGGTTGGAGTCTATACTAGAAAACCGGCAAAAAGAGAAAGAGGCCAGAGACTACACCCGACCCCCATTCATGAGTTGGCCCTGGCCAAAAATGTCCCTGTTTTCACCCCTAGCACATTCAAAAATGGAAAAAATATAGACGCTCTGGTGGTGCTAAAACCAGATCTGATAGTTGTGGTAGCCTATGGTCTCCTACTGCCCCGGGAACTTCTGGATATACCAAGATATGGATGCCTGAATATTCATCCATCTCTACTGCCCAGGTGGCGAGGCTGTGCTCCTATGGAGAGATGTCTCATGTCGGGTGATACCGAGACCGGAATTTGCCTCATGAAGATTGCTGAGGGTTTAGATGATGGAGACATAGTGTCATCTAGAAAAATTCCCATAGAAATGGACACAGACATAGAATCACTCCGTAGAAATCTTGCTCCAATTGGAATTGGAATGCTGATGGATGCACTGGAGACCCTAGAGAGAGATGGATTTATCCCCGCCACGAAACAGGATGACACTCTGGCAACCTTCTCCCCAAAAATAGCCGAGGAGGATGCTCTGGTTAACTGGCAAAATGATAGTATCAGAGAAATACACGGAAAAATAATGGCCCTAAATGATTCCTGTGGAGTCCATCTGCTGCACAGTGGCACCAGG
>JAITAR010000082.1 GCA_031284025.1 Rickettsiales bacterium
ATATATCGAAATCTTTAAAGTTCTTACCTTCTTTTTTTATAAAATCGTACATTACAGCAAATGTGTAAAATAAATAGAAATCTTTAGTTGGTCTCAATCTCCTGGAAAATTCGGTGTAATAGATATCTCCCATCATTTCTAGATAAAATATGTTATCATAGGTGTTCACTGGGCATGTGCCTCCATACTGCTTCTCTGCGGCTCCGTCCCCAGAGCTGCTGTCGTAAAGTTGATCGGTATTACTATCGAGAACATTTACATGCCCTTTAGTTTTAAAATCAGCAACATATCTGCTGCTTTTATCTTTTGTAAAGTACTTTATACTTTCTTCATTTGATCCTTCCTTTATTATTTCTTTTCTGAGTTCCCAAATGGAATTAGCGGCGAAAACTGCTCCTGCGCAGTAGCAACATGAAATCACCACAGCCAATCTTTTCAATACCGATATCACAAAAACTCTCATAGCTCAAAATCAAGGCTAAAATTTATTCGCCAAGTCTCCCAATTTCTTTTGTTTTCAATGGAAAATTCAGCCAGAATTGTCTGATAACTTATACCAACCGTTAAAACTCCACCCAGCGACGATGTAAACTCTTCCTTGAGCTGGTAGGGAGGCTTATAGTAAACGGTTTTACCTATATCAAATTTAGGACCGGCGGATATTCTCAGGTAATTCTTTGGATTTTTGTCAATGGTAAAATCTTTGTACAGAATTGCACTTATCCTGTTTTTCGGTAGCCAAAACAGGTAATTTTTCGGAATGTCAAAATCCTTAACGTGATCCGGATGCAAATTAAATATATTAATCATTTTTACCTCCAAATCTGAAATACTGTACACAGTGACCGTTGCCAAATTTTTCAGTTCTATACCTGTTAGAAATGATTTTGGTTTCGCCGAGAATAATTCTTCAAATTTATAGTCTCTGTAGGCCGTAAAAAATACATTAGCGACATTCAAATTTATTCTAGAATCATAATAAAAAAAACGAAGATCATCTATAATAAGTTTGGCGCTGTCATAGTCATAGTTTTCATACCCATAGTCATCACTTGGATTTCTGAAGAACCAGGAGGATGTCATTGAATTTTTCATTGAAGATGGTACATTTCTTGCAAATTTATGGGTTATCGCTAGCCCCAGATTGCATAGTATTCCGTTTTTTGCACTATAGCTAAAATATCCCCTCGAAGTTAGATCGTAGACAGGACGTATAATTTCAATAAATTCTTTATCAATAACACCAGGTCCTATTTCAATTATTTTCATGAAAAGGTCCGATGATGCTATGAAATCTAGCCCATCATCAATCTTCCAGCCATAGCCCAGGCCTATAAGACCAAGATTTACATGTAAGGGTAAAAAAAGATCTTCTTTTGTTTCAAAAGTAAATTTCCCACCTTCGTTGCCAGTTATATTTTTTGGAAAGCCAATAATTGAAAAACCATTCACCTCTCGCTCTCCAACTTTCCGCGGCTTTAAAATGTTATCTGTATACTTTTCCAGATAATATCCATAGATGGATACAAATTTTTCTGTTATAGTAAGTGGCAAATAAAAATCGTCACTAAGGAGATAATTCCTAAAGCCATAGCAACACTTCTGGCCGATAGACAGAATAGCTGCAACAACAATACAACAGCGGACACCAGCCGTCATAGCTCTGATCAGATAATTTAACTTCCTTTTGGCATTTCCTTTAAAAGGCATAGAACATATCCCTCCGTGAGCTTATCAGAATATTCTGCGTCTCTTGCTAGCAAATTCTTTTCGCCGAATAAAAAATTAAAGTTAGCCGCATGTTGACATGTTAGTTGGTACTTGTCAAGTGTTTATCAATTTTTTTTGTTTTTTTGTATGATTTATATTCTTAATTATATTTTTATTACTAGTAATTATCCTGATAACTTTGAAGAATTTTATAGCCGTAAAAATTACATAATTCACATCAATTATGGTTTGCCGACACTATCTATGAAAATTTTAGAAAAAAGAGTGGCCGTGGCTAGACTGGCGAATTGTCTCTCTGGACATCAGATTTTGTGAACAGTCAACAGCAATGCTATAATTGTTTGTCAACAAAATCAGTTGATTTTTATCTGACAGCGAATTAGCTTTTCGGCATTGCGTATATTATGGGACCAGCAGGCTCTGCGTGGTTCCATTTTTATTAACTCTAATAGGGGCTTCGTATGCAGGGATTCAAAATAACGAGGGAGGGTTATAATAAACTCAGAAGCGATTTGGATAACCTTATCCACATAGAAAGAGTGAAAATTGCCAGAGCCATTGGAGAGGCAACGGATCTTGGTGATTTGAGCGAAAATACGGAATATAGTTCAATGAGGGAGCGGCAACTGGTCAACGAGGCTCTGATAGCCACTCTGGGAGATAAAATTTCTAGTGCACAGATTGTAGACGTTGGTAAACTATCAGGAGATTTTGTGGATTTTGGCGCAACGGTGACGTTGATCGATGAGGAATCCCAGAGGAAGGTATGCTATACTCTTCTTAGTGAAATTGAAGCTAATTTGTCGAAGAACATTATATCCACAACTTCTCCTATAGGAAAGGCTCTACTGGGTAAGCGCATAGGAGATTCGGTGGAAATCACGGTTCCCAGCGGAACAAAATACTATGAGGTTATTGATATAAAATGGGGCGCAGTCAGCAGCAATGTTAACTAAAATTCTAGGTTTTTTGTTGGTTTATATTTTGAGTATCGTCAATTTTCTGGTGGTTCTCAGCCCGGTGACTTTTATCTTTGCTGGAAAATATTTTCTGAAAATAGCGTTCCAGAGTAGGTATGTCGAATCGCTAGTGTTTCTATCACTAGTTGCTGTGAGTTTTCTGATGCTGCTGTTTCTGCTATTTGATTTCTGTTTTTCTTCAAGCATAGCGTACTATGCGAAAAGAAGTATTCTGGCCAGCAAAGACGACAAATACAAAAAAATTTCAGAAATTTTTGGAATTATACGAAAGAAATTTGCCGTGGCGAACGTTAGCCTATATATAATAAAGACGGATGATATTAATGCCTATGCCGTTGGTAGTCTTAGAAAAAACATAGTAGTTATGACCACTGGACTGTTGAAGAGCTACAAAGATAAGACAGAGAACAATACGGAAAAATTTCTGCTGTTTTTGGAGGGAATAATGGCCCACGAAATGTCGCATATAGCCAACAGAGACTATTTTACCGCACTACTGTTGATAATCAATGAGAGAGCCACAAATTTTGTTTCGAAAATCATTTGGCTTCTGTTTAATTTTTTTATAAAAATAGTTGGTGTGGTGCCAGTGATTGGCTATTACATGGCGATGTCTATAACCTCAATCTACAATGCCTTGGATTTTATCATAGTTTTTTTCTACAAACATATTATGCTGAATATTTATAAATTTATCCAGCTGCAGATTAGCAAAAGTATAGAGTACAGAGCCGATGAGCAGGCCGCTAGAGTTATTGGTGGACAGAATATGGCCGATGCACTGAGTTTTTTGGGGAGCAATGGCTATTTTTCCATTTTTTCCACCCACCCTACCACAAAGCAGCGGGTCAGAAACATTGAAAAAATAGCTGCCGAGGAACGTAACATTAGGCCGGTATTTGGCTCTGGCCTGGCGGTCACACTATCGTTTCTACTGATGGCAGTAGTTCTCTGCCAAAGCTACAGACTGGCTAATGTTAATGGTCTACTGAAAGATTACAGAGAGATAAAATTCTTTTTCGTAAATAGATATATAGTAATTAAAACCGCCGTACTAATGTTTTTCAACAGATATTTTGGCCTCTAGGGTGGTGACCAGGGTCGAAAAAATATTTAGAGCCCTCACTGCCAGCTACGGAAAGACTAGCCTGACCGAGCTCACCCATAGTAATCCCTACACACTTCTCGTAGCCGTGGTACTATCTGCCCAAGCTACCGATGCAGGAGTAAATAGAGCCACAGCCAACCTATTTAAAGTCGTAAAGTCTCCGGAGGATATGGTAAAACTTGGCTTTGAAAAACTTAATGGATACATTGGCACAATAAATTACCATAACAGTAAAGCCAGACATATTATAGCTCTGAGTGAAAAGTTAATCAGAAATTTTAATTCTACAGTACCGAATAACATGAAAGATCTAATTAGTCTGGATGGGACTGGAAGAAAGACCGCGAATATAATTTTAAATGTTGTCTTCGGCATTCCAACGATAGCTGTGGACACCCATGTTTTTCGAACAAGCAATAGATTAGCCCTTATTAGAGCAGATAACGTGCTAGAGGCAGAAAGACAACTGTTAGCAATTGTTCCTAGAAAATATATTCGACAGGCCAACAACGTACTTGTACTCTTCGGCAGATACGTTTGTAGGGCTCTGAAGCCAAAATGCGATGAATGCATTCTAAGAGAATATTGTCCCTACCCCATAAAAACGTAGATACTAATTTCGCAGTGGTAATTCCCTTTAATTTTGATCTAAAAATTATTAATAATAATTAAATAGTCTTGAGTTTTTATTTGGGATAATTATTATGCAGTCAGTAGTTTAAAAATTACGTATCTATGGCCGATAGTGAAGGCGAATTGGCAGCATTTTTAAGAAATGTCTTTATAAAGCTTCTAGCATTTTTCTGCAGTATGATACTAATGTATGCCATAATTGGTTCTCTGACTCTTGTGCTGGTGCGGGGTTTCAAGACTGTGAAAAGTCTGATGATGGGTCAGGATTTCGGCAATGCTATGAATATAATGAGAGTCGAGCTCACTCGCCAGTGGAATTTTCTAATTAAGAATTACAAAAGTTTTTCAAGATTCCGAATGCATTTTTTTAAAGTCATCATTTCGGCTCTGGCACCTTTGATCATATACATAGCACTGCTGTATAAATACAGAGAACCGATATTAGATTGGAAACCATTCAAACCACCGGAGAGTCAACATGGAGATGCTCATTGGGCAACGATGAGTGAAATGAGGAAAGCTGGACTATTTAAGAAAAAAGGAATGCTGCTGGGACAATACAAAGGAAAATATTTGGTAGAGTATAGTTTTCAGCATACTCTATTATTTGCTCCTACCGGTTCGGGAAAAGGTGTTGGCTTTGTAATTCCAAATTTACTTTTCTGGGAAGAGTCCGTTATAGTTCATGATATTAAGCTAGAAAACTATGAATTGACTAGCGGTTATCGCCTTAAACATATGAAACACAAAGTTTTTCTTTGGAATCCGGCCGATCAGCAGGGTATAACCCACTGCTACAACCCTCTAGACTGGATAGCTAAGGACCAGGGTGGTATGGTGGATGATATACAGAAAATAGCTAAATTTTTACTACCTAAAGAAGATTTTTGGAATAGCGAAGCGAGATCACTAGTAACTGGGCTTATGCTATATCTACAGATTGACTCTAGTAAGCAGAAAAGTCTTGGAGAGACGCTGCGAATGATACGTAGTGAAGATTTGGCATATAGTTTAGCTGTGGTTCTAGATACAATGGGTGGAGAGCTGCATCCTGTGGCCTACATGAACCTTGGTGCCTTTTTGAATAAGGCTGATAAAGAAAGATCCGGTGTTACATCCACTGCCTCATCAGCATTGGAACTGTGGTCCAATCCATTTGTCGACACAGCTACATCCAAGAGCCATTTTAACATAGGTAAATTCAGACGCGAGCCTAACACCCTATATGTAGGCATTTCGCCTAATAACATAGACAGACTTAAACCTCTACTACAAATATTCTATCAACAGGCTGCCACCATATTTACCAATAAAATGCCGAAGAAAGATGAAAAAATTGGTGTAATGATGTTGCTCGATGAGTTTCCAACTCTCGGTGAAATGCTAGAAATAAAAGTCGGCATAGCTTACTATCGAGGCTACAGGGTTAAGGTGTTTCTAATAGTGCAGGATACAGATCAGCTAAAAGATATCTATAAGGATGCCGGCATGAATTCTTTTCTATCAAACTGCACCTATAGAATAACTTTTGCGGCAAACAATGCTACCACAGCTAAAATGATATCTGAGCTAATAGGTAACAAAACAGTCACCAGCGAAAGCGGCAGCAAGCCTAAATACCTTGACCTAAATCCCGGTTCAAGAACTGTAAGCACGAGCAAAAGCAGTAGAAATCTACTTATGCCGCAGGAAATCATTACTTTACCGAGAAACGAACAAATCATACTTATGGAATCTAAAAACCCTATAAGATGCAATAAAATCATGTACTATAAGGATAAAATGTTTACTAGTAGACTACTAGAAAAAACTTTTATTCCAAAGCAAGAACCATTCATAGCTAAGCCTAAACCTAAACCTACCGAGGAAGAAGCTAAGCCACAGTAGGTTTTTACTCACAGGGCCTATTTAAATTCCTAAAGGACATACTATCATCTATCTAAGTTTTTAAAAAAGAGAGAAATGTGAATAGACAAGTAGGTTTTGTTTTTCGCTCCGGTCTGGCGGCGATATCTATGTTTTGTGTCATGGCGATTGGCAAGGCAATAGCCCAGGAAGTATATAATTAGTCAGCAAATTCAATCTAGCTCTCAATCTGTCCTACAGAAGAAATAGTCACAAAATTGACCGAAGTATAGAAAAACTAAATGAGATAGCAAAATCAAATTTTTCCACCAACACATTCAATGCAGCTATGGC
>JAITAR010000112.1 GCA_031284025.1 Rickettsiales bacterium
CAGGGAGGAGTCTATCATTCTCTAAGTCCCAGCATAACTGTAGCTGAAAACAAAATTCTAACGATAGAGGAAAAGTTCCAGGGCGGTACAGGCATTAATATTACACCTCCGCCTACTGAGATAATTGATATTAAATTTAGCGAAATTATAAAAGCTAAGGTAGAAAAGGCTGCTGAAATACTTGGCATAGAGAATTATGCTCGGTTAGACATATTCGTCAACAGTAGAACACAAAAAATATTACTAATAGAAGCTAACACTTTACCGGCTCTGACCCCTTCCACGGTGATATTTCACCAGGCACTGGAAGAATATAAACCATTGACACCTGAGAATTTTTTAGAAAAAATCATCGAAATGAAATATTTTTAGAAAAACATCTACTAAATTTTTCGAAAAATATTTTATCACAACAATTAAATGTGAATTATTTTGTAATTTTTTTTGCTAAATAGTGTTATTTACACTTAAATGTAATTTAAACATTAAAATTATAGTAAACAATTACATTTTTTGAAACGTTAATTTTCCTTAGTGGTAGCCGATTATCTAATTTACCCATGCATGAAATGCATGGGTAAGCTAAAATTTGTCAAAAAAATGCATTGGTCTTTTCGATTATTGTAACTCATTATTTCCTACGTGTCGCGCAGGGAAATTTAGCGACGGTTGTTTTTCTGAAATATAAATGAAGGGGCCTCAATATTCGAGAGAAGCGTGTGGGTTCATATAATGATAGTGGCATGACCCTAAGGGGTTGTGACACTTATCCAGACGCTCCAGATTATCAAGTTTTTTGGTATTTCCTACGGAGGTTGTCTCCGATGGTTTTCTTGAACATTTCCACGATTCCGAATTCTGCAACTATGCCATTTTCGACGAATATTTTGAGTAGAAAATAATGCAGTATGTCTATAGCGTCGATAATGTCAGAAACATCTTCAGAATAGTATTGGAATGATCTAGGTACCAGGAACAAGCTATGCCTGTATTTTTCACCAACGGCGGCGGTGACACAATTTCCAGTTTTCGGAGAGATATAGCAGATACCGTTCGTTGAACCGCTAACCGAACAGCGGGACGTGTCTATGTTTATGCCAAAAAGTTTCAGAACATTCAGCAAAAAGTCTATATAATAGTATACTATGCTGTCACAGCCGAAATCCGTTAGAAAAAGTAAATTTTTGTATAGCCTATATAAAATTCCAACATCTCCCCTTTCCCTAAGGGTAAGATTAAGCACAGATGCCATAGAATTAAAAATATTTATGAGTAACTCATCGCTGAAGATATTCTTCCAATAGCTTTCAAGGACCTCCACCTCCAGATTTCTGTAGGAGTAGCTTCCTCGATAGTCAAATCTCACGTTCAAAAAATCATAGATCTGTGGTTGAACTATTTTTTTGTCTTTCTTCAGAAAAGTTTGTATTAACCCACTGTTTTCACAGAGAATGATTACCATCAAAAGTCTATCGTTATACTTTTTGAGATGTAGCAGAATTCCGCTGTCACATACTATGGACATTACATATTTTTTAAACCAATTCTCAGATAGATATACCCCGTAACAACGGTAATCAGGGCTGATAGGTTGAGAAAGACTATTCCCATTATTTCAATGAAACCGTAGAAAAATATTCTCAGAAATGGTTCCACCTCGAAAAAATTCATGAGAGTTTCGTAGCTGTGCGATGAATTTTTACTTGCCAGCAGGAGAGTTGTCACAGCAACCATTTGCACGGCAGTTTTATATTTTGATAGTTTAGTGACTGGCATGTTGATGTTGACGGAACCTAAAAATTCTCTGAGTCCAGATACCATAATTTCACGACACACTATGACTATAGATGGAATGAGTATGAAAATACTGTCATTAAAACTAATGATCATAATAAGTGATACTATAGTGATCAATTTATCTGCTATGGGATCGAAACATCTGCCAAATTTTGATTGTACTTTGTACAACCTGGCAAAATAGCCATCAAAGTAATCGGTTATGCTGGCCAGCATAAACAGCGTCGCCACTATCAGATTGGTTACTTTCCACGGCACATAGAACGAAATCACTATCACTGGTACTAGCAGTATTCTAGCAATCGTCAATAAATTTGGCAGCTTAGATCTATCCATCACTAATAAACAAACTCCACTAGTTTGGCAACCAAAATAATTTTAACGCCGATAAAATCAATCATTAAAAATCCTAGATAAGATCAAAATCTAGACTCATAGATTTTACCTTAATTTTGACTATTTTTGTGAATTCTCCAAGAGACATGGAGAAAGTTTTTTGGCTACCAAATACTCTGATGCTTATGCTATTTTCGGTCTCTTCCTTTTTCCCTAGAACTATTAGGTAGGGAATTTTCCGTAGAGATATTTCTCTTATCTTATAGCTTATTTTTTCACTGGAATTGTCAAGAATTACCCGGAAACCGCTACTTTTCAATTTTCTAAATATTTTTTCTGCGTAGCCATCGGCGTTGCCGCTAATGGTGGCCACACATATCTGCAGAGGGTTTAGCCAAAGTGGAAATTTTCCTTCGGTATGTTCTATGAAAATGCCGAGAAATCTCTCTATAGAACCAACGATGGCTCTATGCAACATTATTGGTTCTTTCTTTTCTCCATCTCTATCGATGTAGCTGAGTCCAAATCTTTTTGGCAAATTCATATCAAGCTGCAGAGTACCAACCTGCCAGTCTCTTCCCAGAGCATCTTTCAATACAAATTCCAATTTTGGACCGTAAAATGCCCCTTCACCGGGGAATATTGTGTATTCTAGACCAATTCTACTAATTGTATCGGCTAGAATTTTTTCAGACAGATCCCAAAGACTATCGTCCCCTATCCTATTCTCCGGTCTAGTTGACAATTTAAGTTTTATATTATTTTCAAAGCCAAAATCTCGATAGATATCTAACACAAATTTGATCACCTTTATGCACTCATCTTCCAACTGTTCTCGACTACAGAATATGTGGGCATCGTCCTGGGTAAATTCTCTCACCCGAAGAAATCCATTTAGAGCACCACTCGCTTCATATCTATTTACTCTACCAAATTCAGCCATTCTTATCGGCAAATCTCTGTATGACTTTATTCCATGCCTGTAGATCAGTATACCTCCGGGACAATTCATAGGCTTTACGCAGAACTGCTTTCCATCCTCCATAGTTCCTGAAAAATTATGCTCCCCATACAATTTCCAATGGCCAGAAGTTTCCCACAGCGATCTATCCATAACTCTAGGAGTTGCCACTTCGATGTAGCCCATCTTCTCCTGTTTTTTGCGCAGATGGTTGACTATGGCATTAAACATATATAAACCATTTGGATGGTAAAATGGAGCTCCAGGGGCAAATTCGTGCTCAAAATGTGCTATATCCATAGCTCTGCATATTTTTTTATGATCTTTTTTTTCAGCCTCATCGAGCAGTCTAAGATATCTATCTATATCCTCTTTGCTATTCCAGGCAGTTCCATAGATCCTCTGCAACATCTTATTTTTACTATCCCCTCTCCAGTAGGCTCCAGCTATCTTTAGTAGTCTAAAATGTTTAACGTAGCTAGCTGAGGGAACATGCACCCCTCTGCAGAGATCAACGAAATTACCAACTCTGTAGATACTAAAGATAGGCACGGCTGGTAGATCTTCAATTATTTTAACCTTATAGATCTGCTGTCTCTTCCCAAAATATTCAAGTGCAACTTCTCTTGGCCACTCTTCTCTTATAAAAGCTTCATCCCTTGCAACTAACTCTCCAAATTTTGCCCCAATTTTTTCAAAATCGTTTTCAGAAAAAGTCGAACTCAGATCAAAGTCGTAGTAAAAACCATTCTCTATGACCGGTCCTATAGCAAATTTTACCTCCTCCCCCCACAGCTCCTGAACGGAATAGGCCAGCAGGTGCGCTGCCGAATGTCTAAGAATATCCAGACCATCTTTCTCACTAGAAAGTACAGGTTCTATGGA
>JAITAR010000001.1 GCA_031284025.1 Rickettsiales bacterium
CACAGCCTGCGACCAGCCATTAATCATCAGAGCAAACATAGCAGAAAAAATTATTGCCAAAAACTTTCCATTTTCCATAGCACTCCATTTATAATTAGCTAACAGGGCGACTGTAACAAAATAAAAAATAAAAGTAAAGCATTGTAAATCAGAAAATTTCCCCTTTGGAATTAAAAGATCTTGTTTTTTTAAAAAAATCTATCATAATAACTAAGTCGTTATTATTTATAATAAATATTATGGTAAATACTATGGAAAATAGAAAATTGTTTTTGACTGTTTTTTTCTTCCTATCTTTTTCTTACTATTTTTTTCTCTCTAGCAGAGCAATGGCTAGGGGTACATCATCGAGGGATAAAATTAGCTACGAGCGTCTTAGAAAGAAGTATCATCCAGAAATGAAGGACAAAGAGAAGGAGACAATTAAAAAAGAAATACTCGAAAAAGGAGTTGATATGGCTGATAATATTATTGAAAAAGAAATAGGAACCCCTGAAAAAGCCAAAGCGAAGGAGGAATTTTTCTCTAGAATAGTGAAAGGAGAAGAGCAAGGAAAGAATTCTGCCCATCTACGTGAAACTAACAGATTGGTGAATAATTGTTTAAAAGATTGGAATAATGAGTATCCAAGGAAGAAACTTCATAAATATATAATGTCTGGTGTTGGTGAAAATCTAACTGATCCCACGGATGATATTATGTTTTTGAATTTTAGATGGGGAACATCAAATGGAAAAGATAAAGAAAATTTATTTATGTTAATAAAAATGTTTGAATTCATGGAGAAGATAGGTTCATACACTGCTGAAAAATTGGGACTCGGCAAAAAATGACCTTGACTGGGAATTTTATTTTCTCCACATCCTTCAGGTATTTTTTAATTTAATTTGAGGATCATTTTTTCGAATTTTTTTCTGATTAGGTTTCTATTGTTGAATCTGAACTCGCATTCCTTTAGGTGCGGGATGAACTTGTGGTACTGCTCACCTGTAATAAAATGTATTAAGTCTATCGAAGGTAAAGTGGGAACTCCTTTCGTAGAATCTATAGTTCAATAATTAGAAACTTTTTAGCTAGATTCAACAGAAGAACCAAAAGAATCAGTAAAACTATTGGCTAACAATGAGGTGGGTATATTATAGGTGAGCAGTTCCACTAAATTGACAACTAAAAACTTCCTCTGTAGAGTGTACGACTCTATAATAATGTTATTCCACAGCGATGAAATTGCCGAATTGGCCCGAACCAAGCAGTATTAGCAAAATGTATCTTTGCTTGGAAAGAATACAGGCTCTACTGGCAGCACTTGGTAATCCTGAAAAACAGATTTCCCCAGTTTTTCACATAGCCGGCACTAATGGAAAAGGCTCCGTTAGTTCATTCCTGAAGTACATTCTAGAGGAAAATGGCTATAGAGTTAATAGATTTACTTCTCCCCATTTAGTTAGATTTAATGAAAGAATAGAAATTCATGGAAAAGAGATAGAAGATAGCCAATATTACCAATTAGCTTCAGAATGTAGGAACACTCTTGAAAACAGTAAACTTGATGCAAGTTACTTTGAGATAATTGTTGCCATAGCTTTCATGGCTTTCTCTAGAAATGAAAGTGATGCCACTATTATTGAGGTTGGTCTGGGAGGCAGATTGGATGCTACCAACGTGGTGGAAGATCCTCTGGTGTCGGTGATAACATCTATTTCTCTAGACCATGTTAACTATCTGGGAGATACCGTTGAAAAGATTGCTGCGGAGAAAATTGCCATCGCAAAAGCGGGAAGGCCTGTTGTCATTTCCGAGCAGACAGAGGGTGTAGAAGAAGTTATTCGCAAAACTACTAAATCCTTGAATTGCCCACTATATGGCCCTGGAAAGGATTGGGAGTATTCAAGGTTTGGTGATTTTTGCAGATTTAGAGGATTTGGAAGGGATATCAAAACTCCTATGCCGGGGCTCGAAGGCAGACATCAGCTAATGAATGCGGGAGTGGCAATAGCTGCACTGCTGTGTCAAAATAAACTAGAGATAGCCGATAGTAGCATCTGCCACGGAGTCAAAAATACTTTTTGGAAAGCTAGACTGCAGAATTTGAAAGAAACGGAGATATATGGGCACGTTGATAGCAATTCAGAGTTGTATCTCGACGGTGCTCACAACGAGGGTGGAGCACGTGTATTGCTAGATTGGCTGGAAGATAGGGATAGAAAAGAAAAAATGAAGAATATTCTGATAATATGTATGCTGCAAAGAAAGGATTCTAGGGCATTTATAAAAATTTTGGGCAGTCGATTCTCCGAAAGGATAGTAGTTTCCAATGAAAATGGGAAATATAAAACCTCTGGAGAATTTATCGAAGAATTTGGGGCATTGGGACTAGATGTCTACGGCAGCTACCACAATATAGTTGAAGCCCTGGAAAAAACTAAAGATATCGGAGAACCTGGTGAAAAAAAGAGGATTCTGATCTGTGGCTCACTCTACTTATGCGGCGAAGTCCTTTCATTGATAGAAAACTATTAGCACTGCAAGGGATCAACCGTCACTCTCTCTTCGCCCATAGGTAATAAATTAATTCTAAACACATTCGATTTATTCACTATTTTTTGCTGGTTACATGGCCACCGCCGCTAGCCGTTCTCGCAGTAGAAGCACCGGTGGCAGTGTTGGCAGTTGTCGCTGCGGAGCCGGCAGTCGGAGCTGCTAAAGTAGTCGAAGTCGCTGTAGCTTCACTGTCTTTCTTACCTCTACCTATAATTCTGGCAATTAGAATGTCTTTCTTAGAAACGGCTCTTGAACCGGCAGGCAGCGTAATATGCGAAAGTCTTATTGATTGCTTTAATTTTAGATTTTCACAATTCACCTCCAGAAAACCTGGCACCTGATCTACATTGCAGATCAATGGCAATTTTCTAACTAGCACATTAAAATATCCGCCCTTTTTCAAACCTGCAGATTTATCCACATTTAGAAATTTTATGGGGATCAGAGTTCTTATTTCCTTTTTATCAACTATAGACAAAAAATCCACATGACTTGGTCTATCAGACACTGGGTCTACAGCGACCTGACAACATATAGCTCTAAATTCTCCCCTCTCAGTTCTAAACTCAAAAATTCGTGTTTCTATCCCCCCTTTGAAATACTCCTTTTCAAACTCTCTGGCATCTATATCTAGAAAAACGTTATTAAAGCTATCTCCGTATACTACGACAGGCAATCTTCCTTGTTTTCTCAGATTTCTAGAGGCCGAACTGCCTACCTCTTTCCTAAAATTGCCATCTAGCTTCACAATCTCAACCATATATATACTCTCTCAAATTAATTGATAAATTTATAAACCTATTCGTCACCACCACCACTATCCTTCCCTATCTCGTCTATCACCGCGTTAAACTGTGACTGACTGCAGAGACCGAGAATAACCGGATCCCTAGGTTTAATTTCCTTTATATTCCAATGCGTCTTATCCCTTATGGATTCTATAATGGGCGTCGTTGTATTTATTAGCCTTCTTATCTGCCTATCCGTTATATCCGGATAGAATTTCAGAAGATACAAAATGCCATCGGGCTTATCACCTCTTCTAGCAACGGGTACGTAGGTATTACTCTTTCTGCCTTTTTTTTCAAGCACTATGCTGTCGGCAACAGTTTGCCTCATGATAAGCTTTTTATTGGAATCATTTTCGCACTCCTCTATCATTTCTCTAGTGAGTTGATTATTGTCTATCGGATTAGACGGTGCTATGTTGCTGGCCACATCCCCGTCGGCCATACCTTGAATCTCGAGCATATGAATGTTGCAAAAATCGGCTATCTGTTTAAAGGTTAGCGACGTATTATCTATAAGCCACACCGCTGTGGCTCGTTTCATTAGCGGTACTCCAGACATACTAAGAAAGAAAATTTTCTATCCCAATATTAGAGGTGAAAGTATTATTTTCAATGAGTATTATAATTTTATGCCATAAAAAAGTGTTTAATTTCTGTTCCTTTAGAGAAGAATGAATTTACTGTCCCTATTTTGTCTGTAATTTCTGCCATTTTGTTCAGTAGATAATCTGGCTCATTTGGATAAAAAAACACAATAGCCATAGACCCACACGATAAAAAACTTTACAATTAAAAGGAACTTAGTCATCCTACGATCATAGATTGACATTTCAATGTTACATGAAAATTCTAGAAAAAAATAAGAATAATGTCCGATGGGTGAGTTTTGTTCTTAGTTGCTGTTTAACGGCGATGTCTGCGTTTTGTGTCATAGCGACTGGCAGGGCAATAGCCCTGGAAGTATATAATTTTGTTGAACTGAAGAGAGCTATCGACGATAATGGCAAAAATTATATAAATGTAAAACAAGACATAACTTTTAACGATGCGATAATTATTGAGCGTGGTAATCTGACCATCTCTGGACCGGGGGGAGGGGGGAAAGTCAAATTAAATGGCAGTGGACAGGATAGATTTTTTACAGTAAAAAAAGGTTGGGAAAATATTTCACTGAATAATCTGCACTTCGATGGAGGCTACGATGATAGGCCTAGTCTCATTAATAACGAACTTTTTAATCCAGAAGCAGGTGGTGGAGCTGTCTATTTCGAAGAAGGAGTAAAAATAGTCCTAGAAAATACCACCTTCAGCAATAATCAGACTAAATTATGGGGAGGAGCTATCCGTTCTCAAGGAACGGAGGAAAAAAGAAATACTTTGGAGTTCAAGGGAGAAACTGTCTTTAGCGGTAACAAAATTGAAGATCATGATGTCTATGGTGGTGGCGCCATCTATGGCGAATTTTCCAATATAACTTTCAATGGAGAGGTAATTTTTGAAAAAAATAAATTACTCTATGGATCTGGTGGAGCCATATATGGATATTTTGTCGCTCTGACATTCGGAAAAAAGGCTACCTTCGATGGCAATGAGAGTTTTGGCACCGACGGTGGAGCTATTAACGCCGAAGATAATTCATCACTAACCTTTGAAGGGTTAGCAATCTTTAAAGATAACAGAAGTGCAAGTGAGGGTGGAGCTATCTATGCCAACAGACATTCATCACTAACCTTCGGAGGACTGGCAACCTTTGAAAACAACAGAAGTAAAAACATTGGAGGAGCTATCTACGTCTCTGATGGCGTATCTATAGAATTTAGAGATAGCCTTAATCTGGTTGGAAATATTATAGAGAGAGCAGACAGTGGAGCTCTTCATATGTGGGGAAACCCTAGTAATAAACTAGTCACCATCACTTTGGTGCAGAGAAATCCATCCGTGCCAACGGAATTCAAAGGAAACAAATCAGGGGAAAATGGAAGAAATGCTGTCTATATGACACAGTGTTCTCGACTAAATTTTTTCGTTGAGAAAGGCAACGTTAATATCTACGATGTTTTTAGTGGTTATATAGGTAGACCTGGTGATATTCACTATGTGAATGGACATGATAACATCATAACCATAAACAGAGGCGAAGGCTGGATCAATATAGAAAAAGGCGGATTTATAGAAAATGTCAAAGTTGTCAACAGGGGAAATTTGAAATTGGCAGGAGAATCTGACGGATTCAATCTAATTGATTTCACAAACTCTGGCACCATTAGATTTGAAATACTTCCTGGAGGAAGAAGTGCCAAAATCAGAGCAAATAG
>JAITAR010000061.1 GCA_031284025.1 Rickettsiales bacterium
GGATTGTAATGAAATGGGAACAAAGGTCAAGATATTTCATCTTTAGAAATCTAATGTTATATTCGACGCATACCATACTGGAAATTTTGAGTGTGCTATAATTATAGGGAAACAATCCTCAATCTAGTGAGGTCATAATATATTCATCTTTTTTCTGAAAAAATAGCCTAAGAAAAATTAAATTAAAAAATAGAGAAGGAACAAGGTAGAGTAGGGCAGGGCGGCTGTGTGATTCACCTAGACTTTTTTCTCTGCTTACAAACTTTGGGTGCACTGCACACCCTCTGCGCGAGCAATACTCTCCCGGCAGCCGAAAAAGATCCACTTCAGACCAGAATCTGGGGCTGACTCGGTGCCATCAGAACTTACTTCCCCCCTTTCGTTTTCTTAGTAGTATTCCTTATTTTGGGCTTAAACTTTTCTATGCCACTAACTCCCACCTTTTTGAAAAGTACAAGTATTCTATCAGTTGGCACCGCTCCCACCGATAGCCAGTACTCCGCCCTCTCTATATTCAATCTAAATCTGTTTTCGTTTTCTTCGACCACTATTGGGTCGTAGTAGCCTATTTTTTCTATAAACTTGCCATCCCTTGGTGATCTATCATCCGCAATCACCACATGATAGAACGGCAAATTTCTCCTACCGGCCCGAGATAGCCTAATTTTGGTTGACATAGAAACAACTCTTATTTTAAGAATTTTTGGCAATTCTATTGTCGAAAATTTAACGGTCAATAGAAAACTGGGATATTTTGTAGAAGATTGCTTATAATTTTATCCGTTATTATAACATTATAATCTACTAAAAACCTGTAAATCTTAATTTTTAAGGTATGATAGGAATCATATTATAGTATAATTATCTTGATTTTTTGTTTTGCGCATATAGTATAATTAACATGGCACTATCTTTGTTATATGGCAGGTGGTAAAATAGAAGCTGACCCGTTATTTCTAGGGCTAACAAGACCAAGTATGGTTTTGGGGGTAACTTATGTTTATGCCGCGCTTGAGATTTTGGTTTCCCTTATGGCTTTTATAATAACTAGTAATTTCGTATATTTACTTGTTTTGCTGCCATGCCTTCACTGTGTTGCCTATTTCATATGTCTGAAGGAGCCACTGATGCTGGAATTGATACTGATGAAGACCAGTAACTTCAGTATATGTCCTAATAAAACTTTTCATGGGGGTGTTAACTCATATGATGTTTATTGATGATATTAACATTTGGAGTTATCTGTCCAATGTACAATTTTAAATCATATCTAGCACCGAGACAGGACTATCTATCAAATGAATACTCAGCCTCTAGTTTTATTCCCTACTATTTGCACTACAACGACGATACGGTTATTCTTAAGGATAATAGTTTGATGAAAATCATTAAGATTAAAGGATTTTCATTTGAAACGGCGGATGACGATGATATAGATATCAAGAAAAATGCCAGAAATAACTTGCTTAAGGGTATGGCCTCGGGCAACTTTGCGCTATGGTTTCATACCATCAGAAGAAAAGAGGAAGCATATCCCGGAGGAGAATATAGTAATATCTTTGCTAAAAGATTGAACAAAGAATGGAAGGAAAGACATAGTGGAGATAGATCTTTTATAAATGAACATTACATAAGTATAATAAGAAAGGATGAGACGGGAGGTGTAGCAAAGGTAGCTAGCATCATTAATAAGCTACGCAGTAAGGCTGATAAAGGTACCAAGACAAAAATTTTTAAGGACGCTCTGTCGGAGCTGGACGAAATAGTTGAGAGAATTATAAATGGCTTTGCAAACTATGGTCCGGAAATACTTTCGCTGAAGGAAACATCTGAGGGAGTATATTCGGAAATTCTTAAATTCCTTGGAATTATAATTAACTGTGGAAAAACTCAGAACTATAGGCTGTCACCACTGACGCTGGATCACTATCTGATGGTAAATAGGCTGTATTTTAGCTCTAAGATTTTTGAGTCGCTAACTCCAAGCGGCTCGAGATTTGGAGCAATAGCTTCTGTTAAAGAATACAGACCATCTACGAATGCTGGCATACTAGACGGATTTTTGCAGATGCCCTTTGAATTCATAATAGCGCAGTCCTATGTGTATACCAATAGGATGATGGCCATAAGTAGCATGCAGCTGCAGCAGAGACGTATGATACAGGCGGAAGATGTGGCTGTGTCGCAAATTAGAGAGATTGATGAAGCTCTTGACGCTGCCATGAGTGGCAAATTTGCATTTGGCAGTCATCATCTGACCGTATGTTGCTTTGATGATAATCTGACTTCCATAGAAAACTCAATCTCAATGGCGATTGTAGAATTTTCAAATGTGGGCATAACGGCAATTAGAGAAAAAATGAATATGGAGGCGTGTTTTTGGGCACAACTGCCAGGGAATTTAAAATATGTAGCACGTAAATCTACAATAAATACTTTGAATCTGGCAAGTTTCGCATCCTTTCACAACTACCCATCGGGAAAAAGAGTCGGAAATCATTGGGGTGATGCCTGCACAGTTTTGAATACCGTTTCGGGTACCCCATACTTTTTTAGTTTTCATGTGCGAGACGTTGGTCACACTATGATTATAGGACCTACAGGAGCCGGTAAGACTGTTATGATGAATTTTCTATGCGCACAGGCCCAGAAGTTTAACTGTAGAATGTTTTTTTTCGATAAGGATAGAGGTGCGGAGATCTTTATAAGGTCACTTGGTGGAAAATATTCAATGCTGGAGGCTAGTAAATATTCTGGTTTTAATCCACTGAAACTTGCAGATACACCTGAAAATAAAGCATTTCTAATAGAATGGTTGACGGTTCTGTTGACGGTTGGTGGTGAAACGGTAACGTCCGATGATATGGCGAGGATAACGGAGGCAATCAACGGTAACTATAAATTACCCTATGAAAAGAGAGTTTTAAGAAATATAGCTCCATTTTTGGGCATGGGTGGTCCCGATTCGCTAGCTGGGAGGCTAGAAATGTGGCATAGCGAAAATTCACACTCAAAATTATTTGACAATGATGACGACATAATTGATTTTTTCGCTTCTTTTACTTTTGGCTTTGAGATGGGAGAAATTCTGAAGGATAAGAGAAGTATCAGTCCGGTACTGCTGTATCTTTTTCATAGAATACAGAGTTCTCTCGATGGCACCCCTACTATGATTATACTCGACGAAGCATGGGCACTGATAGATAATCCTGTTTTTGCTCCGAAAATAAAAGACTGGCTCAAAGTTTTTCGAAAATTGAATGCCTTTGTGGTTTTTGCGACCCAGTCAGTCGAAGATGCTACTAAAAGCAGTATTTCTGATACGCTGGTACAACAGACGGCCACCCAAATATATCTACCAAATCTGAAGGCCACGGAGGTATATAGAACGGCGTTTATGTTAAGTGAAAGAGAATTTCAGCTAATAAAAACTACCGATCCAAACACTAGATACTTTTTAGTTAAGCAAGATCAGGGTGGAGTTATAGCAAAAATAGATATGGCTGGCATGGGCGACGTTATCAGAGTACTATCGGGTAGGGCCGAGACTGTTATTCTTTTGGATGAGATAATTAGAGAAGTTGGTAGCGAAAATCCTGAAGATTGGATAGAAATTTATTATAAGAGATCGAGGAATTTGTAAAATGAGAATTAAAAAGATATTCAGCTGTTTTCTAATGTTTGTGCTATCCTTCAACTTTATTCTCGTCTGCACAGATGAAGCCTCCGCTATGGCTCAGGAAGCTGTAAAGGGTCCAAGGGATCGAGTTAGAAAATTTTATGATGGTGGAGATAAATGTGAATTGGATTTTACCTACAGTAAGGCGGGTACAGATGATCCAGCTCTGGGTGGATTTTTCTGTAAACCCGGAAAATTGAAATTTTTTGAACCGAGTGAAAAACTAAGCGAAGCTCCTATAAATGACACTGTGGCCAATCTGATAGCCGGGGTCTACAGTGTTTTCGTGGAAATCTTCCTTGGACCAGTTATCTGCATTGCTACGATAAGTACACTTATGGATTTGGCCGAAGGTGATAAATTCGCCACTAGTTTTGAAATTATACTGTTAGCTTTGGGATTGGGGACACTAGATAAATTGAACGAACTTGTTTTAGGAGAGGATGACTATAATTTGGATGCGGAAAACCCTGCATGTTTGATAGCGACGATTAGCATATTAGTCAGCTGTTTGGCAATGTTTATCATATTCAAATCATCGATAGAGATTCAATACAAATTATTAGCCATATTAGGTATCAGTGCATCAATTTACATTTTAAAACAAATATTTAAAGCAGTGCAATATAGCAGAGCTGTATCTCTCTTTGACAGTTTGCAACTTTGTGGAGATAATTGGCTCACCTACGGGGATGTAGAACTGGAAACCAAGATACTTGAATCAACTAGCAGTGACAAAAGAATAAGTTTGGCACAGATAAAGGAAAATTTTCCTACGAGGAGCAGTTTCTTTGGCTCCTACAGCTACGAATTGGATCAGTGTTTCACCTATAGAGAAATTGATTTCTGTAGAAAAGCATTCAACAAAAGCGACATGACGGATGAGCAACTTGATAGGTATGCAAGTTACCTGTACAGACCGTACCGAGAATTCATGTACGGTGGGATAGAATTTGCTAATACAGATGATAATTGTAAGGATCCTAGGCCAGAAAGACCAAGTTACATTGGCACCAACAGTAGCGATAGCAAGAGTCAGCTGTATTATTTCAGGGGAACAGATGCGGCAAATTTTGCCTGCGAAAGATTTGCAGTAAAAAGCGCAAAAGAATACAGGGACGCTTACAAATGCTGCCTAGAGGCAAGCCAGAAGCTAATATGTGTACAAAATATCGAAAATGGTCAGAGAACCCATGTGATGTGTAGTAAGGATAGTAGCCCAGATGATTGTAAAATAGGTACAAATCAGGATATAGAAGACATTTCATCAAATGGTACGACAGCGGACTATACTGTAATATGCGAGAATCTGAAAAATACTACTATAAATAGCGGTGAGATTTGTGATTCAAAGCCCGAGAGTGAGTGTAGTGAGGCTCCCGGAGGAAAAGACTGCTGTGATGCCTACAAAAACTATAATGAGATTTGTAAAGACAATGAAGTATTTGCAGACTTTTTAAAAAGTGTACCTGGTTATACATATGTTAATGATATCGTGGGTAAGAAAGATGATACATCATCAACCTTTGATAAGGCAGCGACTACTGTGGGAAATGCTATATATGAACCGTTTTCGCAGTTTTCAAAGACTACGAAGCTAAAGATAAGAAAGTCAAAATTAGATAGTGCCAAGTACTGCGTAGAGAGCTATGATTTTTGTCCCTATAACTTTAGAATAATGGGAGGTAGTGAAACTTTTGGAAAAGAATTCTCTCCCTCTTACAAGTCTGGCTTTATCGTAAAAGATGATTCGAACAATGGATATGAGGAAGATACAAAGGAACAATATGTTAAGGATTGGAACAAAAGAATGAACTGTACCTTCGATGAGGATGGCAATAGACATTGCATGAGCCCATGCTACGAAAATAATGGCAACGGTGAGGCGAATGTATATGATTGTTTCAATAAGCCGTCAAATTTTTGCCAGATAGATAGGCACTGTGTCAGAATTAATGTGATTAACACTCCTGAGGTGACTAATACTTCACCTTACATCGACAAGGCTTGTTTGGATCACGTAGGATCGTCCCACAATTTTATTAACTATGAAAACATGACTGGAGGTCTAAAGCCTAAAAAAACTCGACTTATAACCACTCCTCTTGTGGAATGCACGGTGGAAACTTTTAAGAATATGCTCTTTAACAGGGCTGGCCATACAAAGTGTCTGGCAAAGGATGACTATCCGGATGATTTAGGAGAATGCTATTCGGGAACACAGTACAAAAGTGGCGAAAATTTGGATAATAAGCCTGAATACAGAAATGCTTTTAGAGTGCTGAAAAAATATATGATTAGAATTGTTATGGCTCTGTTAGCCCTAGCACTAGTTATCTATGGCTATAACATATTAGTATTAAACAAGGGCGCAACTCCGGAAGAAATAATGAAATTGATACTCAAAATGACCTGTGTTTCATATTTTGCATTCAGCAATAATTGGATAAATCCGGTATTCGACACTGTCTACGGGCTGTATGGTACCGTTACGGAATTTGCCATAAGAATATTGCTGACCGATCCGGAGACCATCAGCTACGAAAATCACAAATACTCCGGATGTTATTTTTTTAAAAATGATCTTATAGCTAACAATTACGAATCCTACGGCAGTAGAAAATATTTATCAGTATTTGATACATTGGATTGTAAGTTATCTAGATATTTTGGTTATTACACAGAGAATATCGAAAATCCTCCTATAATATCAATGTTCATACTAGGTATATTCACGTTTGGCCTAGCAATTATTATGGTTTTGCCATTTATATTGATATTTGTGTCTCTACTTTTCTTTGCCATAAGGGTTTCTTATCTGTTTATAGTTGAATCACTGACCATAACCATACTTCTACTACTAACTCCAATATTTGTTCCCTTGGCACTTTTTGAAAGAACTAAGGAGTCATTCAAAAAATGGTTCTACAAAATAATACAGAGTATTCTATCCCCAATGTTTTTATTCATGTCCCTTGGCCTGTTTTTTGTGATATTTGATAAATACTATGTTGGTGAAGCCAGATTCCACGGCACGAAGGAACCTATAAGAAGTATATTTTGTGGAGAAATTTGTAAGTTTGAGGGCAACAACGTAAATTATATAACGGGAAGTTTCAATAGCAAAAAAAATAAGAAAGAAACGTGCAGGAAAAATGGCGGTAAAATTGTGAATATAATGTATTCGTCACCTATCTGTGTGACCCAGGCAACCAATTCTACTTCTAAAAGTGGTATTGGAATACTCGATTTCCTACTAGAAGACTTCATGGGCATTCCTAAATTGGCCACCCAGGCGGTAATGCTGTTTCCTCTATTTCCGGAATTGCTATTCATATTAGTGCTGATATTTATTTTTGAACAGCTTGTTAGCTACATTAATAGCATGACTGCCACCATATTCAGCTATGAAGGGAGGGACGGCAAAGGTATTGATCCAGGGGCCAGTGGGTTACCATCACTCCAGGATGTGGTTGGAGTTGTCGTTAGTGCGGCAGCTAAAATGGCCAATGAATCTAAAAACATTTCGAAAGGAGCTGTTAATAAGGGCATAAATGAAGCTAAAAGTGGAGGAGGAGGAGGAAAAGGAGGTGGCGATGCCTTGCAAAAACGTGAAGATGGACCAAAAGATTCCGCTGACTTAAAAAATGCTGGAGGTGGTGAAAAAACATCTCTGAAGAATGAAGATGATAGCTCTGGAGCCTATCCGAACGAGAATGATGATTCCAAAGAAAAAGATGAAGATGAAGATTTCAATGCCAAAGATTTCTTTCCGGCAGAGAACAGTGATAGTTCCGAAAGTGAAGAAGACAGTGGTGGAGACAGTGGTGAATCATACCCAAATTCATAGAACATGACCATGAAAGAAATAGAGGTAACTTATGAAAATAAATAATTTTTTTACCATTTTGGCGGTTTTTCTGCTGGCACACACCATGCTCTGCACAGTTGCCATTGCCTTACCATTGGTGGAAAATACAAAAGAAGATTTAAAAGATTTTTCTGATAGTTTTAGTGGCAGTAATAAGAATTGTCTAACTAATGTTTCTGGAGGAGGTGAATATTGCTATACAAGTACTAAAAGAACTCTAGGCGATGATAACGACATACCGAGTTTTATTGCCGCCATGAGTAAAAACCCTCTAAAAACGATACAAACTGTCATAAATGCTATCCCTGGCATGAATCTCATTGTACCGCCGATACAATATATGGTAGCTATTGGCATACTATCACTTACCGATGGTGAAGAAAGTGAGGGCGAAGTTAAAGAAGGTGGTGCGGATTTTCTAGAGGGGTTGATTATGGCCGGTGGCATGATCGTCAATATGATAAGCCCTAGCGATTCAGAAGGTATCAGTGCTGTAGCTTTAGAAACTATATTTCAAGCCAATCTGCATTGCAAGTATCAAAAGGTATACTTGGAAGAAACGCAATTTCTAACAAAAATGGAAACAAGTCCAGATGGTGGATATCCAGTATTTCCAATATATCCAATGGTAATACCGGTCGATGAGAACACTGGCCAGTGTAGTCTGAAACCAATTTTAACCAGTCATATGAGACCCATGATATTTGGAAATGCCGTCAATACAAAATGTTCCTTTTCCTATAGCGCCACCAGTGACACATGTTTGGAGAAATTGGGTATTCCTATTTTTACCGAATATACTATACAGGTTCCTATAGTTGCGTCCATCTGCGCAATTGGCGGTGGCATAGGTGGGGTTATATCTGCCATAGGGAGTACAGTTGCTACGGCAGTAACTCTGTTTCTGGACAACAAACTAGCTCTTGATCCAATAGTCATGAAAGCTGTAATTAATACCCAGAATTTTTTGGAGATCGTATTTGATCTCGTGGCATCAATAATTTCCGGTAGCTGGATCTGCCTCGGGGCAAAAGTCCAAATGGCGAGAGCGATGGAAAGCATTGCGAATCTAACTCTGAACATAGTGGCCTTGCAACAATATAATAAGGCATATTCAGCCATACAAAATGTGACATTTTGTGGCCACGATTGGCTTAGCTATAAAAAAACAGAGGATGGAAAATATTGGATCAGAGGTAACTATGAGTATTCTCACTATAAATATGTGATAGACAAAATTGAAGGTGTAGGGAACAGTTCTGATGAGGAAGCAACTAGAGAAGTAAAAAATAAAGTATTCAGAGAATATACCTACGGTGGTAGAGAATATGATTCTGGATTGCCAGAGCTTACCGTTAGCAGCGCCAGTGACAATAGAGCAAACTATCTGCTCTACGACATTGTCTATTGTATTGATCCCAGAACCGATGAACAGAAGGGTTTTGATACACTTGGTCAAAGATATTACATGAGAGGCAATGAAAGGGCCAACTTTGCCTGCAGTAGATTCTTCTATGATGGTGAAAGCGGCTGTTATCTGCATTCATCCGACGTATCGGATGAGGACAAGGAAAGTGGTGAATTTATAGTGAAAGATTTTAAGTCAATACCTTCACTGGGTTTCAAAAATAATTCATATTTTTCCTCAACCAGAAATGCCACTGAAAGTGCTCAATTTACAGAAAGTCAATCGACTAGCACAGATAGCCAAATATATGAGAAAATATTCTATACGATACTGGGACGTAAATTAGGTAAGGTAATAAATGATAACAAATACTATCTGGTTTCAAACGAAAAATACAGCAGAAAATGCCAAGAGGTATTTATAGAAGCCAGAAAATGCTGTAAACACAGAAGTAAAAATATGGTTTGTCTTGAAGATAAAACTAAAAATAGGACTAATGCTAACAGACATACATTTTGTTTTTCCAATATAGTAGAGGGCTATGATGCACCTAGTTCAAATTTGTTCACTTTTCTAAAAGAACGTAATAAAGATCTTGATAAATCCACCTGTTACATAGGAGGAACAAGTTTTGAAACGGGAAAGAAAAAAAATACAAATTTTGTGTGTGTTTTTAGCCATGATATGTGCCCCTATGATTTTAAATTAAACGCCGGTTTGAATTACAGAGCTAGCTACTGCGATACCAATTATTTTACAAACTACCAGGATCCAGTGAGCATATTGACCAGAGAGGCAACACATTTTAATGCGGCGACATGCAGAGAAGGTTTATTTTCTGAAAAATTTAGAAAAAAATATAAGGACAGTTTTGGTGGCAGTGGAGGGACAAAATTTGCCGCGTTCATGTACAAACAGGTACAGAAAGACATGAACAATTTTAATGAGGGTGATTTTGAGAAGATATATAATTTTGACGGCGTCAATAGAGATGAAACAACTATTTCGCAGCCTTTTACCAGACAGTACTTTTCCAACTACAACAGTGATGATATAGATGTAATCAGGCAATATGGCTTCAGAATTAGAAATCTATCCGATAGTAGCAAAGTAGAACTGCTTAGTCTCAGTAACTCCGATGTTAATAAATTAAAATCCAGTGCTTTTGGAAAGGTAAAAAATTTCTGTCAGTACAGAGCACACTGTGTAGAAGTTGAGAGAGAAGAGAACTATGGTGATAGTAGTATTCCCGCTTCTCTATTTCTCGATTCTTCTTGCAGCGGCACTACTAGCAATTCTAGAAATATTTTGCCAGATAACGGTGGTGGCCTTCCAAGACAACTTTCTGCTCCAGTTGTTGAATGTATCTTTGAAAGTTTGAAAAATCTTATTCAAGGAATTGCTGGCAACAGTTTATGTGAGGATCAGGCAAATTTGAATAGTAACGGTTTCTGTGGAACAGACAGTGAAAATACTGTTCTGCAGCACTTGAATAGTGGAGACAGAGCCTTTTTTGCTGGCAAATATAAGATGATAGATGGAAAATTTATAGTTAAAAATCAAACATTGCCAGATTCCTATAATCCTTTTCTAAAAATACAAAAGTATTTTATAAGTATCATAAGAGCTGCTCTAGCACTATTTATGGCGATTTATTTCTACAAACAGCTCATAACCGGCAGCATGGAAAGTTTTATAAAGCCGGAAAATCTTTCTAAGTTAGTTTTTACTCTATTCAAATTTGTCATAGTAATATGGTTGATATTTTACAACGGCTGGCAGCAGGGGGCCTATAGCTATCTGGTAAACTTTTCTACCGCGGGCTATTCCTTCGTCAACAATATTTTCACCAAAGTGGTAAAAAATCCTAAAAATCAAATAATAAACTTTGCCGGTGAAGAAAAAAGGCTCAGAGTAATTCAAAGAGATCATATAACTGAGGAAGAAAAAGAACTTATTCTATGCTTCAAATACAATATTCTCGATAAAATTACCTTTGCAATGAGGGATTCCTATGGGAAATGTCCAAGAGGGTTTTATAGCAATTATATAGCAAACTATAGTGAAGCGGCACAGATAATTGTTAAAAAAAGAGCCGAAAAGAGACAGGTTGAACCTAACATAGTGATAGCCAATAACGCAGAAATTTCAAAATTACTATATTTTGTCGATAGCTATAACAAAACAAATCAGAACAAATTAATAATAGAGATTAAAACGGGAGAAAATTCCTGGGGATCACATTTGGATGATGGTCATCTGTGGGAACCCAACTACGATGGCTGTTATTTCGATACTTCGGAATATAGAGAAGACAAAAATTATCTTTCAATGTTCGACACCTTGGATTGTAAACTAATAAGATATCTTGGCTATTCTACTAACAATATGGCGCCAAATCTGATATTATACAGCGTTATTATGTTAGTGCCATCTCTTATATTTCCTGACGGACTAATTTCTAGCATAATTAGTGGCATCGGCGCCTTTTTGTTTGGGCTAATGATGACATTCATATTCATAATTTTTAACATAGTTATAAAAACAATATATCTGTTTACATCTGCATTTTTCACACTATCCGTACTAATATTTTTATCTCCAATAATTCTGCCACTGATGTTTTTCGAAAAAACTAAGAAAATTTTTGATTCATGGGTTGAAAATATTATGGATTCGATAATTAAACCGATACTAAATTTTGCTTTTACAATAATCTACGTGAATATCATGGATATGATTCTTCTTAAAAATGCAACATTTGAAAAACACAGTAATATAGGTAGGGGAGCAGGCCTGGTTTGTCCAGTCAATGCCTCGAGTTTTATATGTCTGATCAACGGTTTTCCAGTTGTTAGTCAAATAAAAATATTGTTTACGGCTGGCCTATTTAATGTACTCATCGATGCCGTGATTATATTCCTATTTTTCCAGCTATCTGACAGCATATTGGATGATGTGGATACGATATCTTCGAGCATATTTAAACTTTTAGGTGATAGTCCAAGTGGAAAAACTGTAGGTAGTAGCTCCCTGCTTAATCCTAAGACCTTTGGAGCTCAGGGTGTTAGTGAATCTTTAGAATCGGCTATGGAAGCTGGCAAAAAGCTTGAGAATTTCAGGGCGACCTATATAAATAATGCTCCCGGTGCTGCTCTAGAGGCAGTGCGAAGGACTTCTGCGGATGCCGCAAAAACTGCCGACGAAGCAGGTAATAAAAAGTTAGCTAGTGTACTAGGAGCTCCTGCAGCTCTTATAGAAGGTGTGGGTAACAAAAAAGATAAGCTTGTAAATAGAGTCGCCTCCCTTAAGGATAATCTCAAAAATAGGGCATCTGACTTTACAGAGAAAAAAGCCAAAGTATTAAAAAGAAAGATAGAGGCATTAAAAGGTGGTTCAAAGCCTAGTGATAAAAATAATGACGGTGTTACAGCTGCTTCTAAGCCGGAAACTGATAGAAGAACATCACCAACGTCTACGGATGCAGCGGATAATGACTCTGAATCTGAAATTTACCCTAGTTCCGAAAGTGACTCGAAATCCGACAATTCTGCTGACAGAAAAGGACAAGATGAAAATAAATCGAAAAATCAGGAGGACGATAAAATACATAGCGAAGACAGCGCGTCGAATAAACAGAAAGACACCACCAATGCAGATACAATGGTCGACAGAGCAGATAAAATTCGCAATGGAGATGAGAACGATAGTATGTCAGATGAGGAAACATTCAGCGAATCGTATCCAAGCGACAATGATAGAAGTGACCAAGACGGTGATGTAGGAAGTCAAAAGAATGGAGAAAAGACTGATGAGAAAAAGAATAAAAAAGGTAAAAAAGAATCAGAGAAAACAGATGATACTGCATTAGACGATGATTTTGATGAAGAAGACGACGAGGACATAAAAGTCGAACGGCAGGATTATGTTAACGAACCTGGAAAAATCGATAAAAAAACTAAACAAAAAAAAGACAGCGGTAGTGGAGAAAATAAGCTCGATAACGAGCAAAACAATGAAGAAGGGGAGGTTGCACCACCAGCTAGAGAAAATGACGATGAAAACATCAAACGCGTCGACAGCGATGTGTATACTAAGAAATAAAAATTATTTTTTGAAAAAGATAGCTAGATCTCTTAGATGTTTGAGAGCAATAATTTCAAGTTTGTAGCTGTCTCTTTTAAAAGTTTTTAATTTGTTGATGTCGTCTGGCACTATAGCCTTTCTAAAACCAAGTTTTTCCGCCTCTTTGATTCTATGGTCAATCTGAGAAATCATTCTAACTTCACCGGATAATCCTATTTCTCCCATAAAAATATAGTCTCTAGGAATTGCAATGTCTCGGTAAGCTGATATCAGAGCCGCTGCAACTGCTAAATCGGCAGCTGGCTCCTCTATCCTGAGACCGCCCACTATGTTTAGGTATACCTCTTTGTCGTACAAACCTATACCAAATCTAGAACTTATGACAGCAATTATCATCGCTAATCTGTTTTGGTCCCAGCCAACGACCGCTCTCCGTGGACTTGGCATATAGGATGGAGCAATAAGTGCCTGTATTTCGGCCAATAGAGATCTGCTACCCTCCATACCGGCAAATACCGCCGAGCCGCTAACCAAATCTTCTCTAGAAGAAAGAAATAGTTGTGAAGGATTCAGTACTTCACCTAGCCCTGTGTCATGCATTTCAAAAATTCCTATTTCATTAGCAGCTCCAAACCTATTTTTTATACTTCTAAGTATGCGGAATTTAAATTCTCTGTCGCCTTCAAAATACAGGACGGTATCAACCATATGTTCCAAAACCTTTGGGCCTGCTATCTGCCCATCCTTATTAACATGGCTAACTATAAAAATGATTATATTTTTAGATTTTGCCAGAGCTATCAGTTCACTGCCACAAAATCTAACTTGAGATATAGTGCCGGCAGCTGATGATAGTTCTGGACTAAATACTGTCTGTATAGAATCTATTACAACAACTTCTGGCTGCTGTTTTAGCAGCGAACATATAATATCTCCAATGGAGGAGACGGATGCAATCTTTACATTTGATTTTTCCAGATGCAGCCTAGTTGCTCGCATCTTAACCTGATTTACCGACTCTTCACCGGATATGTACAACGCATTTAAATCTTTATTGGCTATACTACACAACACTTGTAGCAGTAAAGTAGATTTACCTATACCTGGGTCCCCACCTATAAGGATGGCTGAACCTCTAACAACTCCGCCACCAAGAACTCTATTCAACTCACCAATCCCGGTGTCAATGCGTAGTGTATCAATAATTTTCTCATCTAGATTTTCAAAGATAACTTCTCTGGAATTTAACAGTAATTTCTGAACTTTTTCGTCCTGTGGCACGGAGCCACCATCCTCCATCTCCTCCACTATAGAATTCCAAGCTTCACATTCGCTACATCGACCATTCCATTTTTTGTGAACGGCTCCACAATTTTGGCAGATGAAAATTGATTTCTGCTGCATTCTACCACTAGTAAAATTATGCCGAAGAAAACAATAGCTAGGTCAATTAACTTTGTCCAGTAACTTTATAGATGAGGACCTTCTACCTTTACTGTGCTTACTCTTTTTGTACTAAGGGGAACATATGACGACATATTGTTAGACTGTGTTTTCTGAGGTGACAGATTCTTGAGATGTTGATTATTCTGAATATCCTTGGAAGTTGGCACACTATTTTCTACTGCACTAGGCTTTTGATTTTTAGCCGCATTCTCACCATTATCCACAGAATTTTTGCCATTCTTTCCATTGTCAAAGCTAATAGCATTTTTTTCTTTGGAAGATGCGTTATTTTCTCTAGAGTTAAATTTGACTTCGCTGCTCTCACTGGGATATATATTTGAATTTTCTTCCTTAGAATTAGATTTGACTTTATCGTCACCGTCACCGGGATAATATGTGTCTTCCTCTTCCGGTCCAGATTCAACTTTATTTTCTTTCTCTTTACTTTCAGTACCAAAACTAGCTGGACTATTTTTTTCATCTTCTCCAGTACCAAAATTAGCTGGATTATTCTCTTCACTTTCAGTACCAAAACTAGCTGGACTATTTTTTTCATATTCTCCAGTACCAAAACTAGCTGGACTATTATTCGGTGATGATTCATGATTTTTTTCGTGTTCTTCATCAGCTTTTATACTCCTACTTGGGAATTTTGGCAGTAATTTCAAGTCCGCCAGAAGCACAG
>JAITAR010000071.1 GCA_031284025.1 Rickettsiales bacterium
TGAATAGATAAAGAGAAAAGAAGAAGAGTAGAAAAGAATAAAAGACGAAGAGAGAAAGAGAAAAGAAGAAGAGTATAAAAGAAGAAAAGATGAAGAGAGAAAGAGAAGAGAAGAAGAGGAGAAAAGAAGAAAAGAAGAAGAGAAAAAGAAAATAGAAGAAGAAATAAAAAAGAGAAGAGAAGAGGAAGAGAAAAAGAAAAAAGAAGAAGAGGAAAAAAGAAGAAAAGAAGAGGAAGAGAGAAAGAGAAGAGAAGAGGAAGAGAGAAAGAGAAAAGAAGAGGAAGAGAGTAAGAAAAAGGAAGAAGGAGGGAAAAGAGCAAATAAATATCCTAGAACTACATTTGCTTCACTTGAAACACATCCTGGCCATAATTCTGAATCCAGAAAAAAATACTTAGAAAAGTACCGTGGAAACACTGGCAAGAAAATAGAATCAGAAAATAATAATATAGGGTGGATTAACGACTGAAAGTAGATAGTTCAATATAGTTACAATTGCTAGCGGTGACCATTGTTTCTATTTTATTTCCCTCTCTAGACAAAAGTAACTTTATCTAGTCCCGATATCAGTGCGACACCGTTAGAGGGTGATGTTAGACTGTCTAAATGAGACACCTCTGAGTTTTTGCTAATTTTTAGCTACCGAATGAATCTAGTTTGGTAACACATGTATTAAATTTAGTAGTTCTTCCAAATATCTAGACACTTGCTTTAAAATAAAATATAGGTTACCATTAGGTATATTTCACCCATTAATAATAAAATAGGAGTATGGTGGTGATTGAGATGACATTGAGTTTAATAAAACCAGATGCAGTTGGGAAAAAGTTAGAGGGTAGCGTAGTTTCGGACATAGAGGCCGAAGATTTTGAAATTATAGCCCAGAAAAAAGTTATTCTGACAGAAAATCAAACTAAACTATTTTACCGTGAACATACTGAAAAGCAGTTTTTTCAGGAATTGGTTGATTTTATGTCAAACAAGCCAATAGTGGCGCAGGTTTTGAGAAAAGAAAATGCCGTACGGGCATACCGCAGTCTGATTGGTTTCACTGATCCAAAAATTGCGGAGGAGGGTACCATCAGACGAAAATATGGAACAGACATAACTCACAATGCAGTTCACGGTTCTGATAACGTTGAAACCTCCAATAGAGAAATACATTTTTTCTTCAGTGATCTTGAACTATATATCTAGCTGTAATAGGACCCTGTTAAGTGGCAAAGACAATCTGAGATCTGGGCCGGTGGATGGTGGGACTTTTTTTAGGGTGGAAATACTTCGTTTTGTCTAGTATTATTAGAAAAAATCTATAATTCTAGTAGACTTCTGGCTAGGGATTCGGCTTTTCTTTTTTTAGCTGTGCAACTTTTTAGTATTGCCAGCTCGTAGAGAATGCGTTTCTTTCTATTTCTAGCCAGATTGTTGTAAACAATTGCGGCTTCTTTGTTAATCATAAAAGCTTCTTCCAGTTCTCTAGGAATTACCAAATCCTCAACTTGATCTAGAATATAGTAAGAGCCATTAACTTTAGCTTTTTCGATGGTTTCAAAACCAAAGGAAGTCATTAATTTTTGTTCTATAAGGTTCTCTATTCTATTTTTATTAAGTTTTGACCAAACTCCCCTTAGTCTCCTTGGAGAAAAGTGTTGTTTTATTCTTCTGTCATCAATATTCCTTACCGTGCTATCTATCCAACCAAAACACAGCGCCTCATCTCTCGCATCCGAATAGATAAGACCTTTACGAAAAGCTTTCCTGTAGAATATGATCCAGATACCCTTAGATTTTCCGCAATTCTCAGCCAACCAATCTCTCCACTGAATTCTGTCGTTGAAGTAAATAGCTTCTTCCATTTGGATTAGTTTGGGTTCACAATACTGTACAAAATCTCCTTTCTGGAGTCAAGTCTAGAGTTAATTTCTTTTAAATGCGAATGATAGTACACCGGCATACCCAAAATTTCTAGTGTGACACGCTAAATTACGATGTTTAGCTAATAGGTTGAGATGTCTTTGGATTTTTACTAATTTTATGAAATTGTTGACTATGATGATTTAACCCTCTATTTCATTCATTTAATGAGTTTACAATCCAGCCAGATTGGCTGTTCACTAGTAGTAGGGGTATATTATCGTGAATAGGAAAGTGATTTTATCTGTAATTACAGTGGCGACAGTAGCGTTTTGTTCCTCGATGTTATTGCCTAATAGCCTTAGGCACAGACGTTTATATGAGTACGTTGAGGTTAATTCTTTAGATTATTGGGTGAATGAAAGAAATTATAGTACTGCTATAATAGCGGATGCCGAAAGAATAGAAAAGATTAATGAAATGATAAATGACAAAATGATTAAATGTTGCAAAGATAAAAGTGTTTCTAGAGAGCTGGCAACGTACAATTTGTTGGATTATGAGACCAGCGTAACTAAAGAAACTATAGTAGAAATGGTCAAATTTACCGCTGACAAATTTTTTCAGAGTATTCCCGATGAAAACTACTATAATCTCGATTCTCTTCTGGAAAAGAATGAAATTTCCTACGCTATAGTTACAGAAAAAACAGATATTAGAATAATACCGACCAGACTACGTATTTTTTGCGAACCAAAGATAGACAAGGCACAAGGTACCAGCATTAAATTTGGAGAGCCACTAGTTGTTCTCCACAGAACCGCAGATAATGAATGGTCTTTTGTGCGAACCTATAACGTTGAGGGATGGATAAGAACTGAAAAAATCGCTTTCACCACCAGAGATAAATTTGCTAACTATATCAATATGAGTAATTTTTTGGTGATAATATCTAAAAAAGAATTTATTAAGGATAATTATCTTGATATGGGAGTTAAATTAGAATTAAAGAATGAAAATGAGAAGTCTTATGCTGTAAACTTCCCTGCTAGAGATAGAAAAGGTCTTCTTTTCTACCAAGAAATAGATGTAGAAAAGAATTCTGGTCTGCATAGAGGTTATCTTGATTACAGTGAAAAAAATATTGTGGCACAGGCTATGAAGTACTATGGAACACCCTATGAATGGGGTTCTACTAATGATGGCGTTGACTGCAGTGGTCTAATTCTGAATGTCTACAGCGTCTTTGGTTTTAAACTACCAAGAAATTCTTCAAAACAGCAGATTATGGGGAAAGATAACTATAGATTTACTGGTAGTAGTCGAGCCCCTAAATTTTTAGCGTCTCTAATTAATAGGCAGATCTATAAAAAAAATAGAGTTTTAGACCATGACGCAAAGGCTGGTAGTATTTTATTCTTTCCTGGTCATGTAATGTTATATCTCGGAAAAGTTGCCAATAAACACTATGTGGTACACTCACTTTTTAAATATAAAAAAAGCATTGGTCGTGGAAAATATACAGAAGACTGTCCTCAGCATGTTATAGTGTCTGCCATGGAAGATTTAAGAAGAATGAACGAATCATCCTTTATGGACTCTCTATTTTCTGTCACAACTATAGAGTAAATCTCTAACTTTTGATTAATTTTTTCCTCTATGATCCGGCTACTTTTCAGCTTCCTTCAAAATCCATAATTACACTGCCGATATCGACTAGATCTCCAGGACTACTATAGATCTTTCCGATTTTTAGGCTGAAGTTGCTTCTCAATATGTTTTCCATCTTCATAGCCTCTACAGAACATAGCTCTGCCCCAGCTACCACACTGTCGCCTTCGTTTACCTTTATTTTAACTATTCTACCGTTTATAGGAGACTTCAGAGAGGTTGGGACAGTTTCTTTGTACTGACGGACTGGCATAAACTGTTCAAGCTCGGAAATTCTTGTGTTTCTGACGGATACGGCTATGGTGGAACCCATATATTGGAAAATGTAGTTACCGGCATAGTCATCCGACAAAATCTTCACATTTATCTGTTTTCCGTTTACTGCTCCTCTAAATACGTTTTCTCCGTACTGCCAGGCTGTTACTAGAGATCCATACCAGGAATTACAGTCCACATTGAAACTGCCATCGTTGGAATCATCTACATTTGCTAGAAATTTCCTGCCATCCACATCCACCACCCATTTACTATTGAATTTTTTCTTCAGGTTTACGATACCTCCGGTGATGCTATTTACTCTTCTCTGATAGTTAAAAAACATGTACAGAGCTACTCCTATTAGAGGATTTTTATGTTTCAGTTCCAATTCGTTGTTACTAAATCCCGATGAGAATTCCTGCTTTATGAAATTTGTATTTATGTCTCCCCTTTTAAATCTATCGTTATAGGTTATCGTTTCGAGAAACCCTATGTTATGTGTTATTCCATCTATGTAAAAGCTACCAAGGGCTGACTGCATTTTTTCCAGACAGTCATCTCTGTTTTTTCCATGGGTTAGAAGTTTACATATCATATTATCGTAGAACGACGTAACCTCATAGCCCTCATAGGCGCTACTGTCTACTCTGACATTACCAACCAGCAGCGGTTCAACATATTTATTAATTCTTCCGGATGATGGCAGAAATCCTCTAGATGGGTCCTCGGAGCAGATTCTGCTTTCCATAGCCCAGCCGTTTAGTTTAATATCCTCCTGTCTGAATGGCAATTTTTCTCCCTTTGCAATGCGAATCATTAGCTCCACAATGTCCAAACCCGTTATCATTTCGCTAACCCCGTGTTCAACCTGTAGGCGAGTATTCATTTCCAGAAAATAGAACTTTTTTTCCTGATCCATCATAAATTCCACTGTGCCAGCAGAACTATAGTTAACTTCCTTACAGAGAGAAATAACCTGCCTGTACATTTTATTCCTTAATTTATCGTCCAAAAATGAACTTGGAGCCTCCTCAATTATCTTCTGGTTGTTTCTCTGTATTGAACATTCTCTCTCTCCAAGACATACGATATTGCCATATTTATCGGCTATAACCTGTATTTCTATGTGTCTTGGATCCTGCACGTATTTTTCTATAAACAGCCGATTATCTCCAAAACTGTTCATTGCCTCATTGGTAGCAATTTCGAAAGCTTCCTCAAGGTCATCGAGACTATCAACCATTCTAATTCCTTTGCCACCACCCCCAGCCGAAGCTTTAACCATCACTGGCAGACCTATTTTTTTTGCTATCTTTAGAGCTTCCTCCGAATTTTTGATCACCCCATTATAGCCTGGCACTACATTAACTCCAGCCTTCCTGGCTATTTTTTTAGATTCAATTTTATCCCCCATTTTTCTTATGGCATCAACTGTTGGTGCTATAAAAACTATATTTTCTGCCTCCAGAGCAGCTGCAAACTTGACATTTTCGGATAGAAAACCATAGCCCGGATGTACATAGGTAGCTCCAGTTTTTTTTGCTACGTTAATTATTTTTTTTATATCCAAATAGCTTTCCGAAGCAGGAGCGCCACCGAGAAGAACTGCTTCATCGGCCATTTGAACATGCAGAGAATTGGAATCGGCATCGGAATACACTGCAATCGTAGCTATACCCATTTTCTTTGCAGTCTTTATGATTCTGCAGGCGACTTCTCCACGATTGGCTATTAGCAATTTCTCCCTCAGGAGAGTAGGACCACTAACATTCATACTTATCCCCTATTAATATTACATTGGTAAATTATCGTGCTTTTTGCTGGTCATTTTTACGCTCTTATTTCTCAAAAATCTGAGACCATCGCAGATTCTCTTCCTTGTATTCTGAGGTTTAATGACCTCATCTATATAACCACGGGAAGCGGCAAAGAATGGAGTGGAAAATTTTTCCCTATATTCCTCTATAACATAGGCTCTTTCCCTCGCACTCAAATCTCTATACATAATATTTACAGCACCATCGGCTCCCATAACGGCTATCTCTGCATCATCCCAGGCATAATTTAAATCTCCCCTAAGATGCCGAGAGTTCATCACTATATATGCTCCACCATACGCCTTCCTGGTTATAATTGTAATTTTTGGCACACTTGATTCTGCATAGGCGTACAACAACTTTGCCCCATGGGCTATTATGGCGTTGTGCTCCTGTTTAGTTCCTGGTAAAAAACCTGGCACGTCAACCAAAGTTATTAGTGGTATGTTAAAGGCATCGCAAAATCTCACGAATCTGGCTGCTTTTCTCGAAGCATTTATATCCAGACAGCCGGCTAGTTCCAGCGGCTGATTTGCCACTAGACCAACGGTGCGACCCTCCATTCTGGTGAAACCTATTACTATATTTTTTGCAAAATCAGGTTTTAATTCAAAGAAATTTCCTTCATCTATGATCTTATAGATAAGTTCCTTTATATTATAAGCCTGGTTCTTATTTTCCGGCACAAGGGTATTCAGAGATACATCAACTCTATCTGCCTGGTCAATTGTATCAATCTCAGGAACTCTATCCAGATAATTCAGTGGAAGAAAATCGAATAGTCTTCTAGTTTGCAGCAGCAGCTCTATGTCGTTGTTAAAAACTTTATCGGCTACGCCACTGATCGAACCGTGTATGCTAGCCCCACCGAGGCTTTCTTTGTCAACATTCTCATGAGTAGCAGTTTTAATCACATCAGGACCCGTTACGAACATGTAGGAGGTATCTCTTGTCATAAATATGAAATCCGTCAGAGCAGGGGCATAGACTGCACCACCGGCACAGGGACCCATCACCAGAGATATTTGTGGTATTACACCGGAAGCATCAACTATTCTTTGGAAAATTTTACCATAGCCACCCAACGCATCCACTCCCTCCTGTATTCTAGCACCGCCAGAGTCTAACATTCCTATCACGGGAACTTTAGCCTTCAAAGCCATATTAATTATTCTCTCAATCTTTTGCGCCTGCGCTTGCCCAAGGGAACCACCTATAACCGTGAAATCCTGTGCATAGACGAATACCAATCTTCCATTTATGGTTCCCGAGCCAGTGATTACACCGTCTCCACTGTATTTCTTGGACTGCATATCAAAATCTACACAGCGATGTTCCACATACACCCCATACTCTTCGAATGAATCTGTGTCCAGAAGAACCTCTATTCTCTCTCTGGCCGTCAATTTCCCCTGTTGGTGCTGTTTTGCAATTTTTTCCACACCACCACCCAGAAGTGACTGTTCCTTTTTAATTGCTAATTTTTTCTTAGATTCGTGCATAACTACTGCGAAAAATCGATTATTCTATTGGCTAATCCCATTATAGCGGACAAAAAAATATTTTCAACAGAGAGATTTTTATTTTCCAACATCGCGCCTCTTTGACACAGAGCATTAAAAAATATGATACAGCAGATTCCCAAAAGAAGACCATGTTAATGGTTCGTATGTAGAGAATTAAGGCTACCACGAAAAATGCAGATTATTCTACGGTAACGGATTTAGCTAGATTTCTCGGCTGATCAACATCTAATTTTCTACTAATTCCGGTATAGTAGGCCAAAAGCTGCACTGGAATTATTGTAGATAGTAGCACTTCAAATTTATTCCTTGTATCAGGAGTTTTTATAAAGGCAAAAATGTTGTCATTCTGATTGATTTTATCCCCAATTACTATAACCTTGCCGTTTCTAGCGAGAACCTCTTCTATGGAAGAGGAATTTTTATCGTAGAGAAGCCCACTATTACTCAGAACAACTATAAATGTTTCTGGATCGATGAGAGCTATTGTACCGTGTTTTAATTCTCCACTAGCGATTCCCTGAGTTGGAATATAGCTGATTTCTCTAATCTTCAAAGCCCCCTCTAGAGCCATGGGAAACAGTATATCTCTGCCAATGTAAATCATATGCCTAGTGTTAGCCAATACCTTAGAAATTTCCTTTATCTGATCAATGCTCGTCTGGTTCAAAGATTTTTCTAGAATCTCCACTGCTTTGCCGAGATCAAAGACTGCTCTATGATAATCTTCGGAAGAAATATTATCTCTTTCCCTCGCCATTTCTAATGCCAACATGTATAGCAGAGATACCTGGGCAGTGAAGGCCTTGGTAGAGGCAACACCAACTTCAGTGCCAGCCATTGTTCTCAGAACTATATCGGACATTCTAGCCATCGCACTTTCTACAACATTAACCACTGATAGTATTGTTTGTCCTTTTTCTCGGCAATATCTTAGAGCAGCTATAGTGTCGGCAGTTTCTCCAGACTGCGACACAAAAACTGCCAGGCCACCACTAGCCATCGGATTGTTTCTGTATCTGAATTCCGATGCTATGTCAACGTTAACAAAAACATTAGCCATATCCTCTATAAAATATTTGGCTATGCAGCCAGCATAGTAGG
>JAITAR010000030.1 GCA_031284025.1 Rickettsiales bacterium
TATATATAAAATATATTAATAAATAATTATATAGATTATAATAATAAATAATTAAATTTTTTTTAAAAAAAACTACAAATATTCAATAAATGTTAAATTTTTTGAAAAATGGGGAGGAAGAGGAATGATTCATGAAGAAGTGAGTATCTGCGAGAGCAATATCAAATTAAAAAATTTTATTTGAAGTCTTAAAAAGAATTTGCTATCATCTGTCCACCTTAACAGTTTTTAGAGTAAGGTTTTTATATTTTTACCAATTTTTGGAGAATACTATATGATGGTAAATGGGAAAAATTACTATGTGATTAGAGGTTTAATGTTTTCGCTTATGTTAGTAAGCTCTCTCTTCACTTTGAAAGATACGTCGGCCGTTATCATATCTGATGGGGGAGAGGAAGAAGAGGAAGAAGAGATAGTTGGAGCAAATGTAGCAGTGGAAGCAGCTGATTTAATGATAAATGTGCTTTATGCAGACAATCCGCAAGCTGGTGCTATAGAAATAACATTGTCTCACGATGGGGCGCAAGCTGATTTATCCTTCCAAGGAGGAATAAACCTAGATGAAATAAATTACCTAAGCATTATAGTACAAGGAAACGTGGTTATGGGTGAACAATTTCCTATACTTAGCATTCTAAATCCGCAAGGTTTGAGTTTTTTAAACGTTGTTGTAGATAACCCTTTCGTTGCCATAGAAAAAGAAATTATTCAAGGGGAAAGTATTAATGTCATAGCAAGAGTATTAGATAATAATATGAATTTTGAAAGTAATAGAGATAATGGAGCTAATGGGAACAAAAGTAACAGAAATAATCTATTTGGTTCACTTTAATTAGTTCGCTAGTCAAAGAAACGGGTAGAAGTATGGGACAAATAGAAATATTTCTACTTGAGATCATTCTATGCCGATGAATCAGTGTTTTTGGTTTTTGGCGATGGCTAGAAATGTACAAATTAATTTAGTGTGGAAATATCGGGACTGCTATCTTCAATGCACTGGAATACCCAAGAATTCTTGTTGGTTTCTAATTACCAGCTGGATCCAACTGAGTAGCGCACCTATTAAATGTTAGCAATACCAGTCAAAGTCCAAAATTTTTCTTAAAGTTACAGGAAAAATCTGCTATCATTAACCTAGCGTTACCGGTTTTTATGATATAACTTTTATATTTCTACTAATTTTTGGAGAATATTATATGATAGTAAATGTAAAAAATTACTCTGTAGTCAAAAGTTTAGTGCTTTCGCTTATAGTAGTGAGCCCTTTTTTCACTTTGAAAAAAGTGCAGGCTATGGCAGATAAGGCAAATAATTTAATGGTTAATTTAATGGTTAATACAATATGTTTAGACAAAGTCAGAGAGATAGTATTATCTCCTGATAAATTCAAATCTTCTAATAAATTAATACAATCCCTATCCAGTATTGTGATTTTTCAAGATATCAACGAGTTGTATGAGTCAAATCCCTTATTAGTTAAATTCGAACCTGGATGCTACGAAGCTAAAACACAGTGTGTTTTATTTAGAATTATGAATCCGACAAATAAGATTCCTTTTGATATTATTTCGACTAGTAGTAATGTTGCCATAGAAATAATGATTCCAGATGAAGAGGAAGTAGAAATAGCAGAAGACGCTGAAATAGATGTTTTGGTAAAAGTAAAAAATTATTTTACCGTAGAATGATTATTAAATACTTCTACTCGAAATTGCTATAGCCAATGAAGTGACGCCGAGGTCATTTACACAGAGAGAATATGAATCGATCTAGTGTTTACATTTTATTGGGGTTAAAGATAAGTACAAAAACTACTTTCCCATTCTAGAAAATTGGCCCCGCTATGCTATCCGTCTTTTTGTGAATAATTTGAAAGCAACTAAGACTGCAAAAATCACTAAGGTCGTCCGAGTTTATTTTTCATCGATTGGATCTTCAGGGTAGGTGCTAGGCGGTAACATAAACATCTTTAGATAGTTTATGGTACCTGCCATTTCAATTTCCTTTTTGACTGTTATCTTAAAGATTCTTTCGTCTCCTCTTCGCCCTTCTTTGATATCTGAATTTTTCTGTAAGACTGCTATATTATTATCAATAATAATATCTTTGGTTTTTGCTTCTTCTTCCTTTTCCTTCTCTTCCTCCTCTTCATCTTTTTCTCCCTCTTTTTTCTTTTTCTTTACTATTTTTGTTTTATCTGTAGCTAAAATATCACAGCTAATTCCTGGTTTGTGAGGCCGTTCTGCAACCATCACTACTTCTAGAACAGAGCCAGTATGAAAAACCATTCTATTTGATCTAACTGAGGCTCCTTTTTTCCAGAAAAAGTTTCACTACTCTCCTCTGCCAAATTGATAGCTCCTACACCGCTTAGGGCACTAGGTTTATCCATGTTATTGCCATTGTTCAAATGCAGATTTCTCAGCAAAATATTTTCTGCATTTTCTTCGAACGTGAAAAATCTACATTTGCCTCTCCCATTCAGCAGACCCGGTGCATTTTTGCTCTGTTGTCCGGATACAACTACCCCATAGTTGACTGCTAGCCCATCAGTGATGAAATCTATAGCACCTTCTATAACTATTTCTTTTTCCTTACCGCTAATAGCTCTCTGTAGTTCACCTAAATCACGCACCCTAATAGGTCCGGCGATGTTCACCGCCATAACTCCAAACAGAAACGCTGCCGCTAGGCCGCAGCGAAAAATAAGATTTGTTGATTTGGCTACAGCTCTCCTTCTTTCTTATTAAGAAAAATGAAAGTTGGGAGAAAAATGAAAGTTGGAGAGTGCAGTACCTTTTTTAAGTTGCAAAGAAATTGTTCACAGTGCAGACAGAAGATGGATTGGAGACTAGATTATAACATCTTTTAAAATAAACTGTAAAAGTCATTTGCTAGTTTAGCTCCCAAAATTCATTTATACCAATTTTTTTCGCACATTGTCCAATATAATTGCGAATTCCCCTATCTGCTGCCTCGTAACAGCCGAAAAATATCTCAATCTCTCTCTCCGAGTGATGTTCTGGAAAACGATTAAAAAGAGACATCGCCGCCTCGTTTTTTGTTCTAAAAATTACCACATCACCATTGTCTTTAATTTTTTTGATGGTCTTTTCGACCTTGTTAGTTGGTGGTTTGTTCACAAATGGCCAATAATTCCCATTTTTCCATTGACTTTTATTGCTAGCAAAGGTATTGGTAATTTGAACGGAGAGAAATACTAGATAAATCGACAAATTTAATTTTTTCATAAAAAACTCAATAATGATGAGATTATTGAATAATAATAATTTTTTTATAAAAAGCAATAGGCTAAACATGTTCTGTTTCGTGAACAAAATTAATGTTTAGGAGCCTGAAACGTAGGAAATTATATGATTATATGTCTAGGTTGACCACTTTTAGGGCATTTTCCTGTATAAAATCTCTACGCGGTTCTACGACATTGCCCATTAGAGTTGCGAATGTCTCGTCGGCCATTGCTGCATCCTTTATAGTCACCTTTAGTAGAGTTCTACTTTCCGGATTAAGGGTTGTTTCCCACAGCTGGTCGGCATTCATTTCTCCTAGTCCTTTGAAACGCTGTATTGACATACCTTTTTGTCCAATTTGGCTGACAATGTCCATCAGCTGCAATGGAGTGACTGCTGAATATTCTTCATCCTTTCTATTCAGAATTACACCATCACCGAAGATTGAATAGACCTCATTCTGATATTTTTTCAGTTCAATGGATTCGGGTCTGCCTATGAGTCTTTGGTCAATGTGGTACTCATTATCTATACCTCTATGACTCTGATTTATTTTCAGCCTAAAGAACTCTCCGTCGGCTACTATTTCACAGTGCCAGTGGACATCGATTTCCCTTCCCATATTATTTAATCTTTCGACAATTTTCGTAGCTTTCTCTTCGAGGAGATTGTTGGATGCAAATATCTCAGAATTAAAGGCTCCAGCGTAGGCTACGGACTCTAACACATCGATGCTGAGAAATCTTGAAAGACTCTTTAGTAAATTCACAAAGTGATTAATTTTTACAACATATTCGTTCAGTCTACCGCCAGTCAGACAGTTATCATTGTATTTCAGAATTGCACCATCTATGGCGATTTTAATTAGGTAATCGCTGAAGGAAGTTTCATATTTTATGTATATTTCACTGGTGCCGCGCTTTATTTTG